>NZ_JARJBC010000014.1:0-213620 GCF_029269905.1 Streptomyces silvisoli
ACGTCCAAGCGGTACTCGCCCTCGCGCGCCGCCGCGTGAACGTCATCTGGGCACTGATCCGTGACCGACGGTGCTACCGCGTTGCACCACCCGTCACCGAGGCGGCTTGACAACAACATTAGGAAGCCGCCCCGATCGCCGCCCCTGGACTTTCGACTCGGGTACCGCGCGACAGTAGTACAAATGCATCCATTGGCTCATTGGAGCCCGGCGTACTCCGCGTCCGGGGGCTTACACGCCACGGGTCCCTCCACCGGCGTACGGATACGTCGCCCACTTGACCGCACCAGCGGCCTGACCACCCGACCGGGGGCCAGGCCGCCCTACGTCTGTCAGTGGAACCAGTACCGGTGGTGGCGGTGGCGCCAGTGGAACCGATGGTGGTGGTGCCGATGGCCACGGAGCCAGCGCCGGTGGTGCGCGTGGAACCGGTAGTGGTGCCGCAGGAACCCGTACCGGTACGTACGGCGCCAGTAGCCACGGCTGACGTGGCTGTCGTCACCGAGTGCGGTCCGGCCCGAGCAGCCCGGCCAGGCGCTCAGCCCCTGACGGGACAGCACCCTGCTGGCGATCTCGATCTGCTGTGAGCGGCTGGCCCGGTCGGCCCGGGACGCGTAGGCGCCACCGCCGTAGGCGCGCCAGGTGTGCCCGCTGAACTGCAGACCCCCGTAGTAGCCGTTCCCTGAGTTTATGTGCCAGTTGCCGTTGGCTTCGCACTGCGCGAGATGGTCCCATGAACTCGCGGCGTCCATATGGGAAGCCGCCGCTGCGGGAGTGCCCACCGCGCCCGCCGCCACCACGGCGGCGAGCCCGTACGCGAGAAACCTTGCCTGCATGCCGTGCTGCCTCCTGAAACGGACCAGGAAAATTCCTGGCGGGCCCACTGGCAGTGGTGGCGTCAGCCGTTTACTGCCATGTCAAAAGCCCTAGGCGATTATCCGACAATTGGCAAGGCGTCAGATTCCATGCGCGTCGCGGCCGTTCCGGTTGCTTTCCGCCACCACGGCACAGCCGTCTGGCGGAATGCTCCGGACGAGTTCTCCGAACGCCGGTTCCCAGACGTGGCGCCGTAGGTCCGGCCGTAATGCCCGCCGAGTGGGTGGCGCCCCGATCGGGTGTCCACCGCCGAACTGGCGTTCTCCTCGGGCCGCTTCTGCGGGCCTCGGCGAATTCGCCCGCTTAGCGTCAGCCGTGGCAGCGGGCGGCGGCGCGCAGCGCGTTTCGCAGCTCCCGGTGCCGGCGTTCCGCCGCGGCCTGCCGCATCAGGGGGTGCGCGTTGAGGGCGTGCGCGGCCTGCCGGTAGGTCTCCCAGCGTTCGTCCCATTCCTGGCGCTGCCGTGGTGACCAGTTCGACGGTGATCCCACATCGGGACCACCCAGCGCCGCCAGGGCCTCGTCCGCGGCGCGCTGCAGGGCGATCAGGTCGTCAGGGAGTTCGATCGCATTGGTCATGTGACGATCGTAGGGGGCTTGTGTGATGAGAATGTGACGGGGGGCGTCATTCAGGGCCGACCTCGCGTGTGCGGGGGCGGCCCTGAACGGAGAGTGCGCCTGGCGCGTCAGTGCACCGTGACGGTTACCGGGGACGACGTGGTCGTGCCGTCGTAGACCCTCAGTACCTGCTTGCCCTTGGAGTTGAGCTTGGCGGTCAGCTTGTAGGCGCCGCCCCTCTGGACCGCCGTGCTGGCGTGCAGCGAGGTCCACTTGCCGTTGCTACGGTGCTGGAGCTGCACCCTGCTGCCGGGCTTCAGCCCCTGGGCCCGGCCGATGACGGTGACCTGCTGCCCGGCCTTGACGGTGGTCGGGCTGACTCTGATGCTGATGGACGGCTTGGCCGGAGCGCGGTATGGAGCCGGGTGGATCGGGTGCGACGCGGCGATCGCACCCCCGGCGCCGCCGGTCAGCAGGGCGGCGGAGAGGGCTCCGACAACAGCGAGACGAGCGGAGTGGGACTTCGTGGGGGTCACTGCACTTCTCCCTTCGTCGTGAAGTGCACCTACCACGAGGAGTAGGTGCACTTACTGCAAACGAGTCCGTCACGTCACACTATCGGGCTACTGCCCAACTCGCCACATTTGAAGGCTTCTCAGCATTTCCGCCCCTCGTTCACCCGATTGGCGCTATCGAGGTGGTGCGATGCCGAAGGCCGGGAAAGAGTCCGGTCAAGAGCCTCGGCCCCGATGGGACCAGAAAACCGCCCAGGCCGCCGTAGGCGGGGACGGGCCGCGAAATCAAGGGAAGTGATCCGGTGCTGTCATCCCCCTACCGGCTACGGCACGGTGTTCTCGCGGCGCTGATGTCAGCGCTGCTGTTGGTGGTGCCCGCTTGTTCCGGCAAGAGCAAGCAAACGTCCTCCGCTTCGTCCGCGCCCTCCGCCTCCAGTTCGGCGGACAAAGTCCGGTTCGCCAAGACGAAGTTCGTGGCCAATGCGAGCCTGGCGTCCGGAGCGGTGTACCAGTGGATTTACAAGCCGTACAAGGCGGGCACGTTCAAGAAAGGCGCCAAGGGACGTACCGGCGCGCTGGTAAAGGGGGGTCTGGCCGCCACTTTCGCCTATAACCGCTACAAGGCCGCGATCCGCGACGCCAAGGGCGATCCGCTGCTGTCCAAGGCGGTGGCCCCGCTCACCGGAAGCGTGGA
Organism: Streptomyces silvisoli; assembly: GCF_029269905.1. Classification (NCBI taxonomy): domain Bacteria; kingdom Bacillati; phylum Actinomycetota; class Actinomycetes; order Kitasatosporales; family Streptomycetaceae; genus Streptomyces; species Streptomyces silvisoli. The sequence continues at coordinate 2,641 of NZ_JARJBC010000014.1, forward strand.
CAAGCTCAAGGACCTGGGCGCGAAGATCAGGGGCGGAAACGCCAGCGATTCAGACTTCAACCAGGTCCAGAACACCGTCAACGGCGTTAAGAACGCGGGGAGTCAGAACGGTGCGAACGTCACCGACAACGTCCCCTCGCTGAAGCAGATCGGCGGTTCCTGACCGACAGCGTCCTCGGCACCGACCCGGAGTGCACGAGCCACCGCAACTGGCCGACTAGCTGCGGGAGTTGAGGGGGGCAGGGTCACCCGCGCCGCCGGTTCCTGACCTGGTCCGGAAGTTCGTGGGCGCCCGCCGGGTCGGCCAGGTCGGCGAGGACGTCGCCCCGCTCCGCGACCCGGTCGGCGACCTGGTCCGGGGTGAACCGGAGGTCGTCCGGGTGCTCGCAGGCGGTGACCTGGTCCCAGGTCACCGGGGCGGCGACGGCCGGCCGCGGTCTGACCCTGAGGGTGTAGGGGGCGGCGGTGGTCTTCGCCGAGGCGTTCTGCGACCAGTCGATGAACACCTTGCCCGGGCGCGCCGCACGGGCCATCACCGCCGTCACCAGATCGGGATGCTCGCGCTGCATCCGTACCGCCAGTGCCTTGGCGTAGTCGGACACCCGCCGTTCCGCCGTCGGCCGCAACGGAACGTACAGGTGGAGGCCCTTGGCTCCGGAGACCACCGGATACGCCTCCAGCCCGTCCTCCGCGAGGAGTCGCCGAACGCCGAGCGCGATCCGGCAGCAGAGCACGAGGTCCACTCCCTCCCCCGGGTCCAGGTCGAACACCATCCGGTCGTGGGCGTCCGGACCGTTCGCGGCGGTCCACTGCGGTACGTGGATCTCGTAGGCGCCGAGGTTGACCATGGCGAGCAGGGACGCGGTGGAGTCGATCACCACATAGGGCGCCGGGCCCTCCCGGCTGGCCACCTGGGTGACGGTCACCCAGTCGGGCAGGCCCGGGGGCGGGTTCTTCGCGTACCAGCTCTGACCGTCCGGCCCGTCCGGCGCGCGCACGAAGGAGGCGGGCCGCCCCGCGCAGTGGTCCAGCATCTCGGGGGCCACCCGGACGAAGTAGTGCAGCACGGCGGCCTTGGTGGTGCCCGTCTGCGGGAAGAGGACCTTGTCCAGATGAGTGAGGACCAGGCGGTGGCCGTCGACCTCCAGGGCCTGCCGGTCCGGTGCTACGGGCATCGCGGTCAGGCCGACGCCCTGGCCTTGCGCCGTCCGCCGGTGGCGGAGAGCGCTTCGACCAGTTCCTCACGGCTCATCGTGGACCTGCCGGGGATGTCGGCCTCGGTGGCGAGTTCGTACAGCGCGGTCTTGCTGAGCCCGGCGAGGTCGGCCGCCTCGGGAGGCTTCTTCGCGCGCTTCTTCGCGGTGGCCTTCTCCGCGGTGGCCTTCCCCGCGGTGGCCTTCTCCGCGGTGGCCTTCTCCGCGGTGGCCTTCTCCCCCTTCTTCCCGGCCTTCTCGGCCTTCCCGGCCTCGGCACGCTTCTTGCCACCGGTGCCGCGCTTGCCCTTGGCCCGCTCCACGCTGGCCCGCAGCGCCTCGTTGAGGTCGATGACATTGGTGGAGCGCGGTGGCGGCTCCTCCTTCTCCACGGTGCCGCCGGTGCGTTTGGCCTCCAGCAGTTCGCGCACCCGCTCCTGGTAGCTGTCGCGGTACTCCTGCGGGTCCCAGTCGACGCTGAGCGCGTCGACCAGCTGCACGGCGGTGTCCAGCTCCCGCTTCTCCACCCGTGCGTTCTCCGGCAGCCCGCCGATCTCGCGGTGCGGGTCGCGCACCTCGTCCGCCCAGTGCAGGGTGTGGACGACGAGGACGTCCTTCACCGGCTTGACCACCACCAGGTACTCCCGGTTGCGCATCACGAAGGTGGCGATAGCGGCCTTGCCCGCCTTCTTCATCGCCTCCACCAGCAGGGCGTAGACCTTCGCGTACTCGTCGCCGCGCGGCCCGACGTAGTACGTCCTGTCGTAGTAGACCGGGTCGATCTCGTCCAGGTCGATGAATCCGCTGATCTCCAGCTTCTTCGACCGGCCGGGAGCGACCTCGTCCAGTTCCTCCGGCTCCACGACCACGTACTCGTCGCCGATGTCGTAGCCCTTGACTATGTCCGACAGCGGGACGTCCTCGCCGGTGCGCTCGTTGACCCGCTTGTTGCGCACCCGATCGGCGGTGCCGCGCTGGAGCTGGTGGAAGCGGATGGTGTGGCTCTCGGTCGCACCGAACATCTGGACGGGCACGGTGACCAGCCCGAACGACAGCACGCCGCTCCAGACCGCGTGCGCCATGGCGCCTCCACCTCCCTCCCTCCCAGTGACCACACGGTATCTCCGACCGCTGGCCAGCGCCTGTCGGCACGGATCGCGCGGGCCGGGCGCGGTTCGGTCCGGACCGTCCCTTCGGGTGATCGCAGTGAGGCCGGGGCCAGCGTCAGGGCACATATTCACGATGTCGACCCGAGCGAAGGAGCCCCGAATGCCCCTGCCGTCCATGACTCCAGAACAGCGCCAGGCCGCACTGCAGAAGGCCGCCGAGGCCCGGCGGGCCAGGACCGGGCTGCTGGACAGCGTCCGCTCGGGCAAGAAGCGCCTGAGCCAGGTGCTGGCCGCGGCCAAGACCGACCCGGTCGTCGCCAAGACCAAGGTCTCCCAGTTGCTCAGGGCCGTCCCCGGTCTGGGCCCGGCGAAGGTCGCCGCGCTGATGGACGAGATCGGCATCGATCCCGACCGCCGCGTCGGTGGCCTGGGCGACAGGCAGCGCTCTGAGCTGGCGGACAGGGTCGGCTAGTGGTCAACCGCCGTTCGGCGAGGGGCAGTCGGCGGCGGCGGGCGACCGGGCGCCAAGTGCGTCGACGAACTGGCGCAGTTGGACCGGCCATCCGGCGAAGTAGATGACCTTCGCGGGCGGATTCGCAGTTGGTACGGAGGAATCCGAGCCGCGGCAGCCAGTTCTGGGACCGCCGCGCCCGGAGCGGCTGGGCTCAGCGGCGGCGCATTACCTGTGGCTCGTGCCGCCGCAGCATTCCGGTCACCACCGCCACGCCCATCACGCCGAGCCCGACCAGCACGCTGACGTCCATGGACCACTGGGCCGCGGTGTGCGCCCACAGCGGGTCGGCGAGCTTGGGGTGCGCGGCGTCGGCGGGCGGCCCGATCCGGGTCAGGTCGATGGTGGCGGCCTGCGCGGCGACCGCCCATCGGGACGGGGAGAGCCAGGAGAGCTGGGCGAGCCCGGTGTCGTTGAACATCGGGAAGATGGCTCCGGTGAACATCACCTGCGCCACGGTGGAGACCACCAGCAGCGGCATGGTCTTCTCCGCGGTGCGTACCAGCGCGGAGATGATCAGGCCGAGCATCATCGAGGTGATGGCGAGCAGCACCACCACCAACACCAGCTCTATCGCCGAGGGTTGGGTGACCAGCCCGGCGGTGGGCAGTTTGCGGCCCGCGAGACCTATCACGGCGAGTATCAGGCCCTGGGCCGCGGTGATGACACCGAGGACGGTGACCTTGGAGAGCACGTACGCGGATCTGGACAGCCCGGTGGCGCGGTCGCGTTGGTAGATCACGCGTTCCTGCACCAGTTCGCGCACCGAGTTGGCGGTACCGGTCAGACAGGCGCCGATCGCCAGCACCAGCAGTACGCACTGCGCGTCGACGTTGGCGATCGGGCCGCAGGCGAGCGGACGTCCGGCGGGCTGGCTGGCGGCCATGAAGCCGTACGCGGCCGGCACCGCGGCGCTCAGCACGCCCATGATCAGCGGCAGCGCGGCAAGCAGTCCGACGTGTCCGCGGTCCGCCACGATCACCGAGAAGTTGCGCCGCACCAGGGTCACCAGCTGTGAGCCCCAGCTCGGCGGCTTCGGCGGCCGTACCGAGGGCACGCCCTGCGGCTGCTCGGCGGGGCCGTCCGCGGTCCGCTCGGACTCGGTGGACCTCGCTTCCTCCTCCGCCTTGCCCGCGGAGTAGGTGCGGTGGTGGATCGACTGGCGGTAGATGGCGGCCCAGTCGCGGTCGGGGTACTGGTCGAAGTCACGGAAGACGTCGGCCCAGTCGTCGTGGCCGAAGAACTCCAGCGCGTACTGCGGCGGCCCGAAGTACGCGGTCCGGCCGCCGGGGGCCAGTACCAGCAGCCGGTCGCACATGTGGAGGTTGGCCACACTGTGGGTGACCACCGCGATCCTGCGACCGCCGTCGGCGAGGCCGCGCAGCATCTGCATCACCTGCCGGTCGAGCCCCGGGTCGAGTCCGGAGGTCGGCTCGTCCAGCAGCAGCAGCGCGGGCTTGGTGAGCAGTTCCAGGGCGACCGAGACGCGTTTTCGCTGGCCGCCGGAGAGCGCGGTGATCCGGTTCTCGGCCCGGTGGGACAGGCCCAACTCGGCCAGCACCTCGGTGACTCGGGCGTCCCGCTCGGCGGCGTCGGTGTCGTGCGGGAAGCGCAGCCGGGCGGCGTAGCGCAGTGCCTTCATCACGGTGAGCTGAGGATGCAGGATGTCGTCCTGCGGCACCAGGCCGATGCGGTGCCGCAGTTCGGCGAACTGCTGGTAGAGGTCGCGACCGTCGTACAGCACCTCGCCGGAGTCGGCGGGCCGGTAGCCGGTGAGCGCGCGCAGCAGCGTGGACTTGCCGGAGCCGGACGGACCGACGATCGCGACCAGCGACTTCTCCGGCAGGTCGATGCTGACCGAGTCCAGCAGGGTCTTGTACTCACCGCGGTGCCGTTCCCTGACGGTCAGGTCGCGGGCGGTGAAGGCGCCGGACTCGGCGTCCCCGCGCTCCACCAGCCGGTCGCCGTCGAGTTGGAACGACGTCTGGCCGATGCCCACCAGATCGCTCGGACCTATCTCGCACCGTTCGACCGCACGGCCGTTGACATAGGTTCCGTTGGAACTGCCCAGGTCCACGACCTCGAACCCACCGGCTTCCGTGGTGTGCAGCTCGGCGTGGTACCTGGAGGCCATGAGGTCCCTGACGACGACGTCGTTGTCCGGGGCACGACCGATCCTGACAATCCGTTTGGAGTGCAGCAGCCGGCTCGTGTCTGTCATGGTCCCTCGGGAATTGCTTGTCGTCTTCGGCACACGCCGGACGCCGTCCGGCCTGGCACGGCGAGGTGACACCGGCAGATCGTGCCGCGCCCCCTCCCGCACTCGGAGAGGTTATCCGCTGTACAAGAATGCGATTCCCGGGGATTCGGTTCCCGGACCGCGGGTAACCTCACAGCGCCCGGACCGACGGCGGTCTGCAACTACGCACATCCACCCACATCCCCCGGCGGCCGAGCCGCGAACGCCGCCCCGGATTCGCAGCGGGTGGCAGGCACGCCGACCGCACAAGCCGGGAATTTACCAAGAATTTCTGTTTACGTCAGGCGGGGCCGGAGCGCGACGCCCCATCAGACGCACAGCCAACTCACAGCCGTCGCATAGCGGATTGGGAAGCCGCGCGCCTCGGCGACGCCGCCGCGGAGCGGACCGCTCGGCCAGCCCGGTGATCCGCCACCGGAGCGGAGCCACCCCTGGAGTGCGGATATTTCCCCCCCATCCTCATGACTTCGATCCCGCCCGAACTGCCGTGCGGCGTCGCCCCCATGGCCGAAGCGCGCAGCCACTCCGGCGACCAGCGAGGTACCCGATCCGGCGTCAGGAGCACACCCGCCGCCCCGTCAGAATCCTGGAGAACCGGGGGCGGTTACCCAGCTGGCCTACCGGAGTGGCGCGCCGGATTGCGAGGCCAGCGGGAAGGAATCACGATGATAGTGCTGATAGTACTGATGGCAGTGCCGCAGATTTCCACCAGCCCGATTCCGGCGTAGCCGCAATGACCGTGCAAAACGCCCCAGTTACCGGCAAGGCCGCGACAGCTGCGGCTTTCAAATCTACGAAAGGCTCCTCGCCGGTCGAGGCTTTGGGCCTATTGGGAGTACCGATGAGGGACTTGTCCACGGCGAAATGGAGTCATGTGACCCGCCGCATCACCGACATGAGAAGGTGTCGGCTCGGCGGGCTGTGCTCACCGCCACAGCTGGGCGACCTGGTGGTGGCGGAGGTCACCCGGGTGGGCGGCCATGAGCGGCTGGAGGACGCCCACGGCCGCGGTGTGCGACTGCACAAGGGTGACCTGGTGGTCGGCGCGTGCGGCAACCGGTACGCGACCGACTTCTACGAGGGCTACCACCGCCCCGGCCCCCGCGCCCACCTGCTCACCGCGGGCGGCGTGATCGGCACCGCGGTCTCCTGGCACACCAGCTGCCAGGCGCCCACCGAGCTGGAGATCGTGGGCGCGCTCACCAACGAGGACAGCCTGCCGCTGTCCCTGGAGCACTTCGCCAGACCGCGCCCCCCGTCGCCGGTCGCGGCGCCGGGGAACGGGCCGCACGCCATCGCCGTGGTGGGCTCCTCGATGAACTCCGGCAAGACCACCACCGCCGCCGGGCTGATCAGCGGCTGGTCCCGCGCCGGACTGGTGGCGGGCGCCGCCAAGGTGACCGGCTCCGGCAGCGGCAAGGACCGCTGGACGTACCTCGACGCGGGAGCGGCCCATGTGGTCGATTTCCTGGACTTCGGGATGTCCTCCACCTTCGGCTACCCCACCGACCGGCTCCGCTCCACGATGCTCACCATGCGGGACACCCTGGTGCACGACGGGGCGAACGCCATCGTGCTGGAGATCGCGGACGGGCTGCTGCAGGATGAGACCCGGCTGCTGACCGCCTCGCTCTCCGAGGTGTGCCAAGGCACGGTGCTCGCGGTGGGTGACGCGCTCGCCGCCCACGCAGGAGTCGAGTTGCTCCGGTCGACGGACGTTCCGGTACTCGCCGTCAGCGGTCTGGTGACGGCCAGCCCGCTGGCCGCCCGGGAGGCCGCCGCCGTCACCGGTCTACCGGTGCTGTCCCCGGCCCAGCTCGCCGAAGGGGCGGCGCTCGATCTGCTGGCCGACCACGCCCTCGCCCAGTGATGCGGGCCGCCGTTTACCTGCCGGACGGCGGCGTCGGGCCGGGCCGGTTGGCTGAGGTGGAACTGGCGGCCCAGATCGCCGGGCCCGCCGAACTCGCGCTGGCCGAGGTGACGGTGTGCGACGAGCGCGGTGGCGAGCCGCTGCACCGCCCCGACCTGGTGTACGAGCCAGCGGCGGGCGGCGGCCCGCTGGCCGGCGCGGAGGCGGAACGGCAGGCGCGGGCGTTCGGCCTCACCAACGCCGCGTACCACGCCCAGCGCGCCCTGCGCTTCGCCGCCGACCTGCTGGGGGAACCGCTGCCGCACCTGGTGGTACGGGTCGGCGCCCACTCCTCCCCCAGCCGCTGGGGCGGCGGCCACTACCGGCTGCCCGGCGACGTCAGCCCGCCCGAGCCGTACCCGGTGGCACCGACCGGTGAGGTCCACCTCGGCGGCGGACGCGCCTTCGTCCCGGGTACCGGGGCACCGTACTTCAACGCCCCGGCGCACAACGCGGCCATCGTGTACCACGAGGTGGGCCACCACATCTGCCGGCACACCGCCGACTTCCGGGCGAACCGGCTGCGCCCGCCGGACGACCAGCACAGCGGCAAGGTCGCCCTGGACGAGGGCACCGCGGACTTCCTGACCGCGGTGCTGCTGGGCACCCCGGACATCTACGGCTGGCACCGCAGGCACATCCCGCACTGGGATCCGCGGCGCCGCCGACTCGACGCCCGCTGGACCATGGCCTTCCTACGGCCCAGGTCCAGCGGGCACGCGCACGCCAACGGCACGATCTGGGCCTCGGCCCTGTGGACCGCGCGCTGCCGGGTGCTGGCGGACGACGGCGACGGCGAACGCTTCGACCGGATGCTGCTGCGCGCACTGTCCGGGCTCGGCAGGCCCGAAGGGACGGTGGCGGACGAACAGGACCGGCGCAACCGCTTCTCCGAACTGCTGCGCGAACTGCTCGCCGCCGACGCCGCGCTCGCCCCGACGGTCCGCGCCGCCATGGCCGACCACGGCATCCACCCCGAGGGCGGCAACGCCGAGTTGCGGGCCCGGATGAGAGGCACATCCACTCCGGCGGTGACGACATGAGCGGCACCTACAAGACCGAACGCGCACTATGGCGATTCCGCGGTTATGGAACTCCGTATATGCGGATACTTTCGTTGGGATTCGGTCTGCGCATCTGCGAGATGACCGCGGACCTGGCGACACCGTGGCCGGTCGCCGCGGTCATCGACCGGGTACTCGGAATGAGTTCCTCGCACAATCCGCTCAGTTCGCTGCTGGATCTGTTCGGCACCGGGAAAACCGCGATGCTGACCACCGCCGCCGCTTCCGTGGTGCTGCTGGCCGTGGTGTCCGGGGCGTTCGACTACGCGGGCGATCGGGTGATGAACGGTACCGGCGAACGCATCAGCGTGGCGATCCGCGCGGACGCGTACGCCCATCTCCAGCGGTTGCCGATGAGCTACCACGACCGGCAGGCGGTGGGCGAGTCGACGAGCAGGATCATCACCGACTGCGGCCGGATCAAGGACAGCCTCGTGGCGCTGTTCTCCACCCTGTTCCCGGGGCTGCTGTCCATCGCCAGCTTCGCCGTCGCCCTGCTGCTGCTCGACTGGCGGTTCGGCCTGATCGGCCTGGGCTGCATTCCGCTGGTGCTCGTCACCGGGGCACGCATCCGCCGCCTGGGCCACCGGGCGGCGCGACGGCAGCGCGAGGCCGAGGGACGGCTGGCCGGACTGGTCACCGAGTCCCTGCGCGGCATCAGGACCGTGCACTCCTTCGGCCGGCAGGACCTGCACGACCAGCACTTCGCGGCGGAGAGCGACGGCACCCTGCGGGCGGGCCTGGACGCCACTGACATCCAGGCCCGCCGGGTGCCGCTGCTGGAGGTGGCGACGGCGGTCGGTACCGCGTCCCTGCTGTGGGTCGGCGGAACGGGTGTGACGCACGGCTGGTGGAGCGTGGGCCATCTGGTGGTGGCGCTCAGCTATCTGGCCGGGATGATCAACCCCATCCGGTCGCTGTCGAAGCTGTCCGTCACCTTCAGCCAGGGGCAGGCCTCCGCCGAGCGGATCATCTCCATCCTGGACGAGCCTCGCCCGTCCGGCGGCAGCTGCAAGAACCTGCCCGTCCGCGCCCTGGGCCGGATCGAGTTCAGCGGCGTCACGATGGCCTACGGACGGCGGCCCGCGCTGCGCCGTCTCGACCTGACCGTCGAACCTGGCGAACGGGTGGCGCTCACCGGCCCCAACGGGGTGGGCAAGTCCACCGCGCTGGCCCTGATCGCCGGTCTGTACCGGCCGACCCGAGGCGCGGTGCGCATCGACGGCCACGCCACCAGTGAGCTGCCGGAACGCTGGCTGCACCGCCAGGTCGCGGTGGTGCTCCAGGACACCTTCCTGTTCTCCGGCACCCTGGCGGACAACATCCGCTACTCCCGGCCCGACGCCTCCCCCCGCGAGGTGGCCGAGGCCGCCGAGGCCGCGCTGGTCACCGACTTCGCCCAGGCGCTCCCCGACGGGCTGCAGACCCGGCTCGGCGACGGCGGCACCGGGCTGTCCGGCGGGCAACGGCAGCGGGTGGGCATCGCCCGGGCGCTGCTCGCCGACGCGCCGATCGTGCTGCTGGACGAGCCGACCTCCGGGCTGGACGTGGAAGCCGAGCGGCTGGTCGTGGCCGCGCTGCGCCGACTGGTCACCGACCGGACCGTGGTGATGACCACCCACCGGCCCGCGCTGCTGCGGATGGCGACCCGCGAGGTCCGGCTGACCCCGACGGACGGCGCGCGCCGCAAGACGCCCCCGGGTGTCCCCCTGGGCGGCGGCCCGCTGCTGGCCGACCCGCGCGACCCCGTCAACGTCCGGCCGGCGGAGGGTGGTTGAGCCACGCCGTCGCGGGTGGGTGCGGCGGGCGGCGCCCGGTACCCGTTGATCGACTTGCCGTCCCCGCCGCACGGGTGTCGCCTGAATGGAGGGGTCCCCGGCGCGGGGAAAAGGAGGTCCGCCATGAGCACGACGCACCCCGTGCAGCCGGCGCGGCACGGCAGGCCGCACCAGCCCGTCGAGCAGCGGCACCGCTCGGCCTGGGTGGTGCCGACGATCATCGGCTTGGCCTTCGGCGGGTGGAGCCTCTACCTCGCGCAGGACAACGGCGTCGACGCCGGAGTCGCGGCGCTGCGGGGGCTGGTCGCCTGGGTGGTCATGGGGGTGGTCTGCTTCCTGATCGGCAGGCGGCAGCGCTGGATGCAGGCAGAGAGCCAGGCGATCGCCTACGGCGTGGTCTTCGGCATGGCGATGGGCTATCTGATCAACCTCGGCGGCCATGGGTGGCTCAGGTCCTCGCTGATGGGGCTGGCCTTCGGCCTCGCCATGGCCGCCACCACCTTCTACTTCTCGTACGCCCGGCGGCACTGAACGCAACCGCGGAGGCGGGCGGGCGCGTGTTCACCTGCACCAGGGCTTCCACCTCCAACCGCCGTGTAGGCCTTGGTCGTTGGCGCGACACGACCGAACGTACGAGTTCCACGGGGGGACCACAGATGACGAGGCATCAGCCTGCCCTGGAGCCGCCCGCCCGGCTCCTGGTCGACCTGCTGCGGGACGAGGGAGTCGACCGGATCTTCGGCAACCCGGGCACCACGGAGCTTCCGCTGATCAGGGAGGTGGCCGCGGCGGGCGACCTACCGTACGTGCTCGCTCTGCAGGAGCACTCCGCGGTGTCCATGGCGGACGGCTACGCGCGTGGCACCGGCCGGCCCTCCTTCGTCAGCCTGCACGCGGCGGGCGGCCTGGCCAACGGGGTGATCGGGATGCTCAACGCACTGCGTTCGCGGACCCCCATGGTGGTGCTCGCCTGCCAGCAGGACCAGCGCCACCTCGCCCAGGGCCCGATGCTCACCGGCGACCTGGTGGCGATGGCGGCGCCGGTAGCCCACTGCGCCGAGCAGGTACACCGAGCCGAGGACCTGCCGGTGGTGATGCGCCGGGCGTTTCGCCGGGCCCGTACCGCGCCGAGCGGACCGGTGTTCGTCTCCGTCCCCACCGATGTGCTCTCCGTTCCGGCCCGGCTGGCTCTGCCGCCGCGCTCCCCGCTGCCCGAGCTGGGCGCGGCGCCCGAGGCGGCACGGGCGGCGCAGGTGCTGACCGCGGCCCGACGGCCCGCGATCGTCGCCGGCGATCTGGTCGGACAGAGCGGCGCCGACACCGAACTTCGCGAACTCGCCGAGGAGTTGGGTGCCGCCGTCTATCCGCAGCCGATGTTCGACGCGGTCAACGCCGACTCGGAGCACCCGCTCACCGCCTGGCCGCTGCCGCCGGACAACGCCGCCATCCACCGCGTGCTGGCGGAGCACGACATCGTGTTCTTCGCCGGGGCCACCATCCGCCCGCACCACTTCCGGCCGCAGAGCGCGGTGCCGGAGGAGGTGGTGCTGGTCCAGTTGGACACCGATCCCGCGCAGATAGCGCGGAACCATCCGGTCGAGGTCGGCATGGTGGGCGCGATGCGGCCGACGCTCGCCGCGATCACCGCCGAGGTGCGCTCCCGCCGTACACCGGAGACCGCCGCCGAGGCGGCACGGCGGGCCGCGCGCACCGGTGAACGGCTGGTCGCCCAGCGGCTGGCCTGGCGGGAGGAGGCCCGCGCGGCGGCCTGCGCGGCACCGATGCGGCCCACGGCAGCGGTACAGGCGGTCGCCGACGCGCTACCGGAGTCGGCGGTGGTGGTGGAGGAGGCGGTCAGCTCCGGCCCGGCACTGTGGCGGGCGCTGCGCGTCAGACGGCCCGGCGACTACCACCACACCGTCGGCGGCGGGCTCGGCTGGGGCATCGGCGCGGCGGTCGGCCTGCAACTCGCCCATCCGACGCGTCCGGTGGCGGCGGTGGTGGGCGACGGCTCGGCGATGTTCGGCGTGCAGGGGCTGTGGAGCGCGGCCGCCCAGCGGACGCCGGTGGTCGTGGTGGTGCTCAACAACGCCGAGTACCGAGCGGTCCGGGAACCCGCGGATCCCGCGGAGGCGGCCGGGTATCCGGGCATCGACCTGGTGCGTCCCGCGGTGCGCTGGCCGCTGCTGGCGCGCTCGTTGGGACTGGACGCGGTACGGGTCCGGCACACCGCGCGGATCGGCCCGGCGATCCGGGACGCCCTGAACGCGGGGCGCCCCACGGTGATCGAGGTGCCGATCCTCGGCTCGGCCGCCGAACACCGCGCGGCGCACACCGAAGCACCCGGCTGGGTGGGAGTGTGAGCGGCGGTCAGGCCGCCGCGCGCTGCTCCCGCTGTCCCTTCGCCAGCAGGTCGTAGAGCGCCTCCGGTGTGACATAGCCGGGCCAGCGGTTGTCGTTGAACAGGTGCACGCCCGCGTCCTGGTAGCACTGGTCGACCAGTTGGGAGCAGATCATGTGCCGGGTCGAGGCCACGTACCGGCGCAGTCCCGGTATCGGCAGCCGGAACCTGTGCGAGGCGATCGCCGCGTAGTCCAGGAAGCTGTACGGCACGCCGACGTAACGCGCGGCGGCCGTGCAGATCGCCGTCCGCTGGCCGTCGGTCAGCTCCGGCGGGTAGGCGTAGAGCGTGCGCTTGCCGGAGTACTCCTCCAGCGAGGCCATCCGCGCCCCGCCCGGCTCGGCCTGGAGCAGGCGGCCGTCGGGCAGGACCAGGAAGGCGTGTTCGTAGTCGGCGAACCCGTTGCCGTTCAGCCACTGCCCGATGCGGATGAGCGTGCCTGCGGAGCCTGGGATTTGGGTGAGCCCGATGTCACCGGGCAGGGGGTCGGTGTGTATCACGGCGACGTCTCCTCAGCGTTGAGGTCGACGAGCCCGTCGGTGGGCGGGATCCGCGGACCGACATGGCGATTCCTGATTCAACCAGTGTGGCAGGCTACGGGCGATATGACGATGCCTCAGCGGCGCCGGATCTGGGTCCTCTTCGGCAGCTGATCCCGTGTTGGCCATGGATGTTGCCACTGTGGCTGAAGATCCGTACTTGCCGGAGGCGTTCACGGACCGACACCATGCCCAGACAGCAGGGCCACCAGACAGGACAACCACACAAGCACCGCCGCGGGCCGGACAGCGTGGCCCCCGGTCGGCGGAACGGTCGAACCGGGATCGGGATGACAGGGGCAAGGCGCGCGGGGGACGGGATGGGGCAGCAGGACCGGGCCGCGAGGACCCGGCGGGTGATCGTGGAGACGGCGGCGGCCGTCTTCGACGAACTGGGCTACGACGGGGCGAGCACCACCGAGATCCTCGCCAGATGCGGACTCACCAGAGGCGCCCTGTACTTCCACTTCCCGTCCAAGGAGGCCATCGCCCAGGCGGTGGTGGCCGCACGGGCGGAGGTGCTGGTCCCGCCGGAGCGCGCGGTGAGGCTCCAGGCGGCCATCGACCTCACCCTGCGCTTCGCGGACCGGCTCCAGCATGACGCGGTGCTCCGCGCGGCGGTACGGCTGACGACGGGCCAGTCCTCGTTCACACGGCCGGACACGCTGCCGTACCGCTCTTCAGCGGACGTCATCCGCGGGCTGTTACGGGAGGCCGCGGAGGGCGGCGAACTGCTGGCCACGGTGGAGCCGGGCGAGGTCGCACAGCTCATCGTCGGGTCGTTCGCCGGGATCCAACTGCTCTCCCAGGTCTACGAGGAGCGGCGGGACCTGACATCCCGGGTGACGAAGATGTGGAAGTACCTGCTGCCGGGACTCGCGGTGCCGGGCCTGCTGCCCCGGCTGGTGTTATCCCTCCCGCACGGCACGGATCCGCACGGTGCGCGGGTGGGTGACGGGTCGTGCCGGGTGCCCGCGGCCCCTCCGGTCGGCGCCTCCGCGCCGCCCGTGTGCCGCGCCGCCTCCTCTCCGGCAGTCGCCCGGGTACCGCATCCACGGATGCGGCGCGCCGACGACGTGGCGGGCGGCCGACGGCCACGCCGTGGACCCGCGGCGTGACGGGTTGGCCTGGGGTTTCCCCCGGTAGTCGCCCAGACAGGTGATCACGGAGTCCAGGGCGTTGCCCATCAGACCCGGGGATCGTTCACCGGAAGTAGTACTCGCACGTGGGTGCACGCTCACGGCCGTACCCAATTGGGTTTGGGGAATCGATTCTTCAGACCGTAGACCCGGCGACCTTCCGCCATTCCTCCCGGCAGGTCGCCGTACGCGGGCCGGGCAGACGCAGGCGACGGCGTCCGCCCGGCCCTCATCCATGTCGCAACGCCCGCGAAATTAGGCACTCCGGGTGCACTCCGGTGGCAAATGGCACGAAATACTACTTATCCGCCTTTTCATTGGGTATTACGGACTCCGTTCCACCACCTGAATGAGGAGGACGAAAATGAAGCGACTCATCAAGGCCACCGCGCTGGCCGCGGCCTCGTGTGCGGCGGTCATCGGCGCCGCGGGTGCCGCCGCCGCCCACGGCGGCGCGAGCGCGGTCGGTAGCGCCGTAAACTCCCCCGGCCTGCTCTCCGGCAACGTGATCCAGGTACCGATCAACCTCCCGATCAACGTGTGCGGCAACTCGATCGACGTCATCGGGCTGCTGAACCCGGCCGCGGGCAACGTCTGCAAGTAGGCGCCGCCAGGCGGCCCCGGGCCGTGCGCCTCGCCCGTCGGCACGACCCTCCGCGGAGCCGTTGGCAGACCGGTTCTGAGGAGGCTTCAGGCGTACCGACGCGATGGAGCCGGTCCGGCGGCCGCCGCGCTTGCGGCGCCGGGAACGGTTCACGACGGGCCCCGACCACCATCAGGCCGGGGCCCGTCCGCCGTTCGACGGCCGGGTGCCGGAACCGGACCGGCCGGGGTCTTCCCCGACCGACCGGTCAACGGATAGATGTACGGAGCGATCACATCCGGCACCGACGGCGGGAGGACGGCGACATGGGCGCGAGCGCGAACGGTACGCGAGGTGGGTTGGAGCGGATCAATCCGCCGCAGTTGTCGCCCAGCACCGGTTTCAGCCACGCGGTGCGCGCGGCCGGTGGCACGCTGGTCTTCCTGGCGGGCCAGACGGCGCTCTCCGCCCAGGGGGCGATCGTCGGCGACGGGATCGTGGCGCAGTTCGAGCTGGCGCTGGACAATCTGCTCTCCGCGCTGCGGGCGGGCGGTGGCGAGCCGGACCAGCTGGCCAAGCTGACCGTCTACTGCGTCGACATCGAGGACTACCGGGCGCACGCCGCGGATCTGGGACGGGTCTGGCACCGGCTGGTCGGCCGCGACTACCCGGCGATGGCGGTCATCGGCGTCTCCCGACTGTGGGACCGCGAGGCGCTGGTCGAGCTGGAGGCGATAGCCGTAGTCCCGTGATGTGACATCAGACTTCCGTTCCGCTGAGACCATTTGATGGTTCTGCGACTGTTTCTGCTCCCTTTCACCCTGCTGGCCTACGCGTACGGTGTCCGGGCCGCACCCGGCGGGGATAGCTGCAAGGTGCCCGCCGTCCCCACTCCGCTCGTCGGCCTCATCAGGCTGCGCAACGAACCCGTCGTCGTGCAGATGCTGCGGTCCACGGCCGCCGCCGTCATCAGCTACATCGCCGCCGTACGACTGTCGAACAACCCGTCCCCGCTCACCGCCCCGCTCACCGCGCTGCTGGTCGTCCAGGTCACCCTCTACACGACACTGACCACCGGCATCCGCCGGGTGGGCAGCGTGGTGGCCGGGGTGCTGATCGCGGTGGCGTTCAGCGCGCTGTTCGGGCTGACCTGGTGGAGCCTCGGTCTGATCATCCTGGCCTCGCTGCTCATCGGCCATCTGATCCGGGTCGACGAGTTCGTCGCGGAGGTCGCGATCAGCGGCATGCTGATCCTCGGGGTCTCCACTCCGCAGAGCGAGGCGCTGGACCGGGTGCTGGAGACGGTGATCGGCGCCGTGATCGGGGTGCTGCTCAACCTGTTGGTCGCCCCACCGGTCTTCGTACAGCCCGCGGGTGAGGCGGTGGCCGAACTGGCTGAACGGATCCGGCAGTTCCTGCTGCGCATCGCTGCCGAACTGGGCGCGGGTGCCACCTCCGAGCAGACCATCGCCTGGCTGCACGACGCACGGCGACTGGACAACGACATCGCCCGGTTCGACGAGTTCCTCCGCAGGGCGGAGGAGAGCACGCGGCTCAACCCCCGGGTCCGCCAGGGCGCGATGGCCCGGCTGATCCTGCGCAGCGGCCTGGACACCCTTGAGGTGTGCGTCGTCGTACTGCGCACGCTGTGCCGCTCCCTGAGCGATCTGTCGATGGAGCGCAGTCAGCAGGAATCGGTGTACGAGGATGAGTTGTCGGCCGAACTTGACCACTTGTTGACCCATATCGCCGATGCTGTGCACAGTTTCGGCCAACTGATCAGCGCCCAGGTCACCGCGGGCGCCGAGCGCGCGGAGGCCGAGCTGGAGCAGGCGCTCCACGACGCACGCGAGGACCGGGACCACATCGCCGCGCTGCTGCGCGCCGAGGCGCAACAGCACTGGGAGCGCTGGCAACTGCACGGAGCGCTCATCGCCAGCATCGACCGGCTACTGGACGAGCTCGACGTGGAGAAGCGATCCCAGTGGCTGGCAAGCCAGTTGGCCAGGACCGTACCGGCCGAGTCGGCGCTCGGTCACCGGCTGCGCCGTGGCGCCCGTACCACAAGGGGCCGGTTGCGGCGGCCTTTCAAGAGATGACCGGCCGCCCGGGTCATCGGGCGTCGCGGTCCAAGAACCGGGCCGTGATCCAGGCGGCACCGCGTTCGGCCAGCATCCGGCGGCGTCGGCGCCGTGAACCGGAAGCCGGCGTGGGCGGCGTGCGCTCGGGCGGCAGCAGCGCCAGGACGGTGAGGCGTCGGCCCGCCTTGGCCAACTCGGCCAGCAGGCGGACGCGTTGACGCGGCTGGGTGGTGCGTAACAGCGCGGCGTACAGGCCCTCTATCTCGGCCACGGCCGCACCGATGCGCAGATTGACCTCCCGCCGCTGTCGTATCTCCCCCTGCGGCATGCTGGGCGACCGTCCTTTCCTTCTTCTCTCGTCTCGGGTTCGTTGCTGGTGGTACGTACGGGCCTAGTCCACGCAGGGAATGCCGCCCATCCTGACCGTCTGGCCCTGGAAGACCGAGGCCGGCACAGGGTCAGGGGCGTTGCGCACCGCGGACCGGTCGGTTGTCTCGGCCTCGTGCGGCGGCTTGTCGTCGGACTCCGAGGTGTCCGCGGCCCTCGGAGTGAACCCGGTGCCGAGGGTCACCACGACACGCCCCGCCGGTACGGCGGTGCTGGCCAGCGGCGCCGCCGCCCCCACCTCCGCCGCGATCTGCCGGGCCGCCTCCTGGACACCGGCGCCGTAGACCACCGTCGTCGTGGCGTGCGCGGGGGCGTTGCTGACGACGCCCGCGACATACCCCAGCGCGGTCAGCGCCTTCGACTCCGCGGCGGCGGCACCGCCGACCCCCGAGCCGTTGCGTACGTCGACCACCGCCGGTGGGCCGTGCTGGGGAGCCCGGTGCGCACCGTCGGCGGCCGTGTCCGAGCCGATCATCCGGCCGACGATGGACCGGATCTCCCGTGGATCGACGAGGTTGACCGATTCCCCGCCGCGCTCCGCGAACCCCGCGATCGGCAGGGTGTGGAACTCGACGTTCCCACCGGTGAGGTTGGGCGCCTGCTGGGCGAAGTCCAGTACGTTCCAGCTGCTGTCGATGACCAGGTCCTTCCGCACCACGTCCAGCAGCCCCTGCATCTTGCCGAGGTCGCCGAAGATCCCCTGGGCCTTGAGCTTGTGGGCGACGGAGGACAGGAACGCCTGCTGCCGGTGGGTACGGTCCAGGTCACCACCGGTCAGTCCGTGCCGCTGCCGTACGAAGGCGAGCGCCTGCCGGGGGTTGAGGTCCTGGTAGCCGGCGGGGAAGTCGGCGCCGGAGTAGTGGTCGTGGACCGGATGCTTGAGGCACACCTGGACCGGCTGCAGCACCTTGGCGATGTCGTAGAAGCCGAGCAGGTTGACCTCTGCGAAGTGGTCGATCGGTACGCCGAGGAACTGCTGCACGGTGGCCAAGGTGGCCTCCCTGCCGACCTCGCGGCTCTGGTGCTCCAGGTCGGCGCCGCTGACACCCTGTGCGGCCAGCCTGTTCTCGGCGGCGGCCTTGGCCAGCCCGTAGGCCTCCTTCATCTTGTGCATCCCGCCGGGGGTGCCGTCGCCGCTGAGCACCTCGACGTAGTCGTCCCGGGGCACGGAGAAGGCGGTGACCTTGCCGCCGTTGGCCGGGATGTGCATCAGGATCAAGGTGTTGGTGTTGTAGCCGCCGATGTCGCTGGATCCGGCGTGCAGTTCGGCCTCGACGAACTGCTTCGGCAGGTCGTTGCCGTCCATGTCCTTGCGGCTGTCCAGGCCGATCAGCAGCAGGTTGACCGAGTTGTCCAGGTGCGCGGGCGCCCGACCGCGCACCGCGTCCAGCGCGTCGGAGGTGTTCAGCCCGCCGGTCAGATAGTGGTACGCGGCCCACGCCATGCCGCTGGCCACCAGCACCAGCGCCGAGGCGCAGCACATGACGACCCGACACAGCACGGTCAGCGCCGACGGCGACCCCGGCCGCTGCCGTTTGCGGCCCGCGGCGGCCCGCTGGGAGATCCGTCGCATGGCGTGTCCGCCCGGCCTCGCCCGATCCGCGCCGTACCGCTCAGGCACTCCCGGCCCTCCCAGCACCCCGGGTCCGTACGTACCGGACCAGCAGCACCGCCAGCACGGCCGCCTCCGCCGCCGCCATGGCAGGGAACGCGTCAACGCCCCAGCGCACCGCGCCGGTGGTCAGCCCCTTGCCACCCCGGAACGCCGCCGGGCCACACAGCAGCTCCGCGCCGACCGTCACCAACGCCACCACCAGCGGCGGCGCCGGAACCAGCCACCACAGCGCCGACCGGGGGCAGGAGGCCGCACCGACCCCGCCCGCGGCGACCGCCGTGAGCAGAAAGGCCCAGCCCAGCCGCGCGCCGAGTGCCTCGTCCAGCGCCGCCCCCATCACCGGCAGCGCCAGCAGCAGCATCACGCCCCGGGCGGGAGCGGCATGCCACTCCCCTCTGCGGGCTCTGGCCGCCGCGCCGCGCGCGGCGCGGCTCCGAGCGGCGACCGCACCGACCCGTGACCGGCTCACCGCCTGCTGCGGCACCCACCGCGCCGAGAGCGGCTCGGCTTCCGGCCCGTTCCCGTCCTGCCACCGCTCCGCGTTCTCCCCCAAGGCATCGGCTGGGCGGCCCGCCATACGCAATCCCTCAATCGATCGGCCGGGCTGTCCGTCCCGGCAGCGTGCTGGGCTTGCCCCATGGGCAGGGCAAGGCGACCCGGCTACGGTCGTGACACCTCTCGCAACGGATCGCTACTTGCTTAGTTGCGCAATGTAGCAAGTTATTCGGCTACTCTGGAGCCACCCGACGACCGTGGCGGGTACATGGCCGCGTACCTTGACGAGGGCGGGGTCCGGGGCAGGTTGCGGCACCGGCTGCGAGACGCGGGGATCCCCCGGCGCAGGCTCTGCACCTGGCGGCGGCCACGTTCGCACTCTTGTCGTCTCCGATGCGTCTGCACATCGTGTGGGCCCTCGCCCAGCGGGAAAACGATGTCTCGCAGCCGGCCCGGCGGTTGGGCGGCACGCCGCAGGCGGTCAGTCAGCATCTGGCAAAACTCAAGCTGGCGGGCGTGGTCCAGGCCCGCGGACGGGCCCGCCTCAGCGTGTACCGGGCGGTCGACCCGCACCTCGTCACCGCCGCCACGCTCATGCTGGAACGGCTCACACAGGACGTCGCGCCAGCCACGCTAGGTGCTTGACGTAACGTATCGCCCCAGCCCAGGGACGGTTCGACGGTACAGCGAGGCTTTCTGGATTGCGCAACTGCGCAACCTGTGTTCGACCTCGTTCGTCTACCCGGCCAGGGATGCACCGCGACGCGCGCCTGTCCCATCGTGCCGTCGCCTGGTAACCAATGCCGGATGACCCGGCTTGACCGCGTGAGGGTGACGCATGACTGACGCAACGGACAACACGGATGCCTCCGTGGCGAACGGCGAGGCCTCAGCGAGCGAGCGCGGTGTCCAGGACGGCTCGGCGACCGGTGGCGGCAGAAGGGCCAAGCGGCGGGCCCGGCGCAAGCGCCGCGTCGGGCGCACCGTAGCGATCACCGCCTCGGTACTGGTGCTGGTGACGGCGGGCGGGGTCGCCGTGCTCTACGAGCACCTCAACGGCAACATCAAGGGCGTGCCGCTGTTCGGCGGCACCAGCGGGGACGCGGGCAAGGAGAAAGCGGATGCGTTCGGCCGCACGCCGATCAACATCCTGGTGCTCGGCTCCGACGGCCGGAACAACGCCGCGGACTGCAAGCTGGGCGGCGACTGCGGCAGCGGCGGCGGGCAGAACGCGGACGTGGAGATGGTGGTCCACGTCTCGGCGGACCGTTCCAACGCGACCGTGATGAGCGTGCCGCGCGACACCATGACCAACCTGCCCGCCTGCAAGGATCCACAGAACGGCACGGTGATGTCCGCGCACCGGGACCAGATAAACAGCACCCTGCAGTACGGGCCCGGGTGCACGGTGGCGGCCGTGCACCAGCTCACCGGGATACCCATCGACCACTTCATGATGATCGACTTCCAGGGTGTGGTGAACATGTCGGACGCCGTGGGCGGCGTTCCGGTGTGCGTCGACAACAACGTCTACGACCCGTACTCACACCTGAAGCTGGCCAAGGGCACCCACACGCTCAAGGGCGTGTCCGCGCTGGAGTTCGTCCGCTCGCGGCACGGCTTCGGCGACGGCAGCGACCTCGGGCGCACCTACGGCCAGCACATATACCTGTCGTCCATGATCCGCACGCTCAAGAGCGCGGGCACGCTGACCAACCCCGGCGCGCTGTACGGGCTGGCCGACGCGGCGACCAAGGCGCTCACCGTGGACGACGGCCTGGACAGCATCCCCAAGCTGCTCGGCTTGGCCGACGACCTCAACAAGGTGCCGTCCAACCGCATCACGTTCACCACGATGCAGAACATCCCGGACCCGCAGGACGACTCACGGGTACTGGTGTCCCCCGCCGCGCAGAACCTGTTCGACGCGATCGCCAACGACCAGTCGCTGACCACCGGTAGCGGCGACAAGTCCTCGGCCGCCGCCGCGGCGACCTCGACCGCGACCGCCTCGCCCTCCCCCTCGGCCAGCAGCGTGCCGGACTCCCAGATAGCCGTGGCGGTGGAGAACGGGAGCGGAGCCACCGGCCGGGCCGCTGACGTGGCAACCTCCCTGGTGGACAAGGGCTTCAGCCCGTCCACCAGTTCCGCGAACGCCCCTTCCGCCGCGTCGGCCACCACTCTGCGCTACCCCGCGGGCAAGCAGGCGGAGGCCCAGACGGTGGCGCGGGCGCTGCATCTGCCCGCCGCGCATCTGAAGCAGGACGACTCCGTTTCCGACGTGACCCTGGTCCTCGGCACCGACTGGACCACCGGTGACCTCTACCCCGCCCCGCCCAGCTCGACCCCGGTTCCGGCCGACACCAAGGCGGCGACCGACAACGCGCACGCCGAGACCGCCGACCAGTCCAAGACCTGCGCCCAGGTGAGCACGTTCAAGACGGTGACCGTCAACGGCGTTGCCATGTCGCCGATCCAGGCCTTCGCCGACAGTCCCGACGTCCCCGTCTCCGCGCCCTGATCCCGGGCCGGGGCGGCTTCCCAGCGGCACCGTCCATCTCTCAACCACCAGTGCTCACCTGGCCATAAGCGGGGGTTCATCGCCCTCGGCTACGTCAACTCCCTTGTGGCCAGGGAGCATGTCGGCTACTTTGCTCCTCGTTAGACACCACTTTGCGGGGTGGCAGGCAGTTGGATGTCATGGCCATGACTATCTTCCCCCTGACTGCCGTCGCCCCGCATCTGCCGAGACCCTTTCGCGCAGCGCACTTCACGCTCCATTTCCCTGCACCGGGACTCGTACGACGGCGCCACCCCACACCGACGCCGCCGTGGGTCGTCCCAACCCCCACTGGAGGGCTGTTCCTTGCGCACCTTCTCCTCTGCTTTGTCCAGACGCCCGATCCGCCAGGCCGCCGCCGCATCCCTCTCGGCCGCGGCGCTGATCGCGGCGGGTCTGGCCACCGCGGCTCCGGCGGGCGCCGCGGTCGCGACCCCGGCCGCTCACCACCCTCACGTCAAGCGGCTGTGCTCAGCCCCCACCAAGCCCGGCATGATGGCCTGCAACGCGTTCATGCGGACCGACGTCATGCAGCACCACTCACTCAGCCGGAACGCCACCCCCTCCGGCTACGGCCCGTCCGACCTGCTCAGCGCCTACAACCTGCCCGCCAACGGCGGCGCCGGTGCGACGATCGCCATCGTCGACGCGCAGGACGACCCCAACGCCGAAGCGGACATGGCCACTTACCGCCAGCAGTACGGGCTGCCGGAGTGTTCCACCGCCAACGGCTGCTTCAGCAAGGTCGCCCAGGACGGCAGCACCAACTACCCTTCGGCCGACTCCGGTTGGGCCGGTGAGATATCCCTCGACCTCGACATGGTCTCGGCGATCGCACCCAACGCGCACATCATCCTGGTCGAGGCGAACTCGGCGAGCATGAGCGACCTGGGCACCTCGGTCAACGAGGCGGTCAGCCTCGGCGCCGGATACGTCTCCAACAGCTACGGCGGCTCCGAGGACCCCTCGGACACCCAGGCCGACAGCGACTACTTCAACCACCCCGGCGTCGTGATCACCGCCAGCGCGGGTGACAGCGGCTACGGCGTGGAGTACCCGGCGGCCTCGCCGAACGTCACCGCGGTCGGCGGCACCTCGCTCACCCAGGACTCCAGCTCCCGCGGCTGGTCCGAGAGCGTCTGGGGCTCCAGCGCGGGCGGCGAGGGCACCGGCTCCGGCTGCTCCACCGTCGAGACCAAGCCGAGCTGGCAGACCGACACCGGCTGCTCCAACCGTACGGTCGCCGACGTCTCCGCGGTCGCCGACCCGGCCACCGGTGTGGCGGTCTACGACACCTACCAGGCCAGCGGATGGAACGTCTACGGCGGCACCAGCGCCTCGTCGCCGATCATCGCCAGCGTCTACGCCCTGGCCGGTACCCCGTCCTCGGGCAGCAACCCCGCCTCGTTCCCGTACAACAACACCTCCGCGTTGAACGACGTGACCTCGGGCTCCAACGGAAGCTGCGACCCGTCGTACCTGTGCAACGCGGGCCAGGGCTACGACGGCCCGACCGGGCTCGGCACGCCGAACGGCACCGCCGCCTTCACCGGCTGACGCCCACCCGTAAAGCACACCGGGCCCCCGCCGCTGCGCAACGCGCGGCCGGGGCCCGGTGCCACGTCCGCGGTCAGCGCAGGGAGCGGCGGCGCCTGGAGCGCATCCGGGTGCGCAGGTAGACAAGGTCGACCAGGAACACGATCACGCCGATGACCAGCAGGTAGAACAGTCCCTTGATCACGGCGCCGATGATGCCCAGCACGATCGCCAGAATGACGATCAGCAGGAACAGTGCCATCCCATCCTCCTTCCGCGTCCGCTCACCGGCGGGCCAGCCGGCGTTCGCCACCGGAGCCGGTCTGGTACGCCAGTTCGTAGTGGGCGAACACCGCCGCCTCCTGAGCGGCCAGCAGTTCGCCGTCGGTCTCGATCCACGGCGCGTCCTTCACCTGTGCCTTGGGGTACCTGACCCGGAGGTACGACGGCCCGACCGTGGCTCCGCCCAGGGGTACGAAGACCAGGCGGCGCCGGGTGGGGATGCCGATCGTCACCGTGGCGAACGCGGGCTGGTCGGTGGCCGTGTCCACATAGACCGACTCCAGGAAGCCGATCTTCTTGCCCTGGTCGTCGACCACGTCGTGGCCGCGCCACTCCCGGATGTCGCCGGCCTCGAACATCGCTGCGCTCCCCATCTGCGTCACCGCACGGGCGGGGCGCCGGGGCATATCCCCGCATTCCGCCCTGTTTGCTTCTCCTACTGTGCACCGCTACCCGAAGCCACGCCCCTTCAGCGGGCAGGCGGGTACGGGCGTCGCACCTCGGGCAGCCGAACGGGCTACTCGGGCTCGTCGGTGAGCGCCTCCAGCACCGGGATCGCCGCGTGCAGGGCCGCGCACTGCTCGGCGGTGAGCCCGCCGATGCGCGCCGCCAGCATCTCCGAGCGCTCCCGGCGGATCTCGGCCAGCACCTCGCGGCCGTGCGCGGTGACCTCGATCAGCCAGGAGCGGCCGTCCTGCGGATCCGGGGCCTTGCCGACCAGACCGGCCGCCGTGAGCGGGGCCAGGGTCCTGGTCATCGAGGAGGCCGCCACCCGTTCGCGGGCCGCCAACTCACCCAGGCGCAGCGGACCGTGCTGTTCCACCCTGGCCAGCGCGGACAACTGGGCGAACGTAAGGCCCTGCCCACTGGACGCCTGAACCATCTGCCGGTGGATGCGGGCGATCGCCAGACGCAGCCGGGAGACCGTCGCGGGATCGATTCCGCCCAGTGCGTTCTGATCGGTCGCCTTGGAGCCGGTCGCCTTGGAGTCGGTCGTGTCCACCGCGCCCCTCCTCGGAGCCTTGACCGGGCGCTGGCCCGCCTGGTCAGCGGGTACGCGCCGTCGCGGAGTGTTGTTCGTTCACCGTATCCGTACCCTCGGCGCCCTCCGCCCGACCGCGCACCAGCGAGGCCAGCGCGGCCACCAGGGACATCGCGATCGCCAGGCAGAAGACCACCACCAGGCCGTCGTGGAACGGACCCGATATCAGGTGCGGAAAGAACTGACGCCCCGTCAGTACTGCGGCGTGGCCGGGCGGTAGCTGCCCCAGCACATGCGCTCCGAGCAGTTGCTGGACCGGGTTGTACCCAAGGAACGCGGCGAACAGCGTACCGACCGGAGGCAGCGCGGCGATGGCGTGCGCCGCCTGGGGTGGCACGCCCTGCGCGGTGAGGCCGCCGCTCAGCGCGGTGGGAAGCGAGCCCGACAGCCCGGCCACCATCAGGGAGAAGAAGACACCGATGGACAGCACCATCCCGGCGTTCTGGAAGGTGGCCCGCATGCCGGAGGCGGCGCCACGGGCCTCCGCGGGCACGCTCGACATGATCATCGACGTGTTGGGCGCGGAGAACAGGCCGCTGCCCAGCCCGTTGAGGAACACCAGCAGCGCGAAGGGCAGGTAGCCGAAGTCGGTGGGCAGCAGCAGGAGCCCGCCGAACGAGAGCGCGATCACCACCAGCCCGCCCGCCGCGAACGGCCGCGGGCCGAACCGGTCCGACAGGTGCCCGGCGATCGGCCCCGCCGCCAGGAAGCCGACAGTCAGCGGAATCAGGTATATGCCCGCCCACAGTGGTGTGTCGGCGTAGTCGTAACCGTGCAGCGGCAGCCAGATGCCCTGCAGCCAGACGATCAGCATGAACTGCAGTCCACCGCGGGCTATCGCCCCGAGCAGGGTTCCGGCGCTGCCGCCCGCGAAGGCGGCGTTGCGGAACAGCCGCAGCGGGAACATCGGCTCCGCGGACCTGGCCTCGATCACACCGAACAGCGCCAGCACCACGGTCCCGCCGAGCAGACCGGCCAGTACCCATGGGTTGGTCCAGCCCATTGTGGATCCGCCGTAGGGCTGGATGCCGTAGGTGATGGCGGCGAGCAGCGCCGTGAGGCCGACGGCGAAGGTGATGTTGCCCCACCAGTCGATCCGTGCCCGGCCGCGGATCCCGGTGTCGTGCAGCGAGCGGTACGCCCACACGGTGCCGAGCAGGCCGATCGGCACGTTGACCCAGAAGATGGAGCGCCAGTTCCACTCGGCGAGCAGCCCGCCCAGCAGCAGGCCGATGAACGAGCCGGAGATCCCGGCGACCACGTTGACGCCCAGCGCCATGCCGCGCTGGGAGACCGGGAAGGCGTCGGTGATGATCGCCGCGGAGTTGGCCATCAGCATCGAGCCGCCGACCGCCTGCGCGACCCGCCAGCCGATCAGCCACAGCGCCCCGGCGCCGCCGTGCAGCGGGTCGAGCGCGAGCACCACCGAGGTCAGGGTGAAGATCAGGAATCCGGCGTTGTAGATCCTGACCCGGCCGAAGATGTCACCCAGGCGGCCCAATGTGACCACCAGGACCGCGGTGACCAGCATGTAGCCCATGAGCATCCACAGCAGATAGCTGATGTTGCCTGGCTGGAGCGGGTCGAGGCGCAGTCCGTTGAAGATCGCGGGGAGCGAGATCAGCACGATGGAGCTGTTGATCATCGCGATCAGCGTGCCGAGGGTGGTGTTGGAGAGCACCACCCACTTGGCGCCGGGGTGGTCCTGGGCGGTCCAACGCATGTGCGCCTCCCGCGCGGGCTCGGGTGGCGGCGCGTCATCTGGAGGCCTGCGCTCGCGTGCCCCCGAGCCCCAAATAGTTAGCCGACGTAAAACAACTATGCGCCCGTGTCCGGGTGTGCGCAAGGGCGCGGGTTGTTCACACAATGGGACATGCAGTGGTTCACCGCGCCGGGGTACTGGCTGACCCGGCTGATCGTCCAACGGACGTTGGCCGCGCTGTACTTGGTGGCGTTCCTGGTGGCGGCCAACCAGTTCCGGGCGCTGCTCGGCGAGCGCGGGCTGCTGCCGATTCCGCGGTTCCTGACCTGGGCGCCGTTCCGCCGTGCGCCCAGCCTGTTCCACCTGCACTACTCGGATCGCTTCTTCGCCCTCACCGCCTGGACCGGTACGGTGGTGTCGGCCGCGATCATGGTGGGAGCGGCGGATCTCGTACCGCTGTGGGCCGCCATGCTGATGTGGCTGGTGCTCTGGGCGCTCTATCTGTCGATCGTCAACGTCGGGCAGCTCTGGTACGGCTTCGGCTGGGAGTCGCTGCTGCTCGAAGCGGGCGCCCTGGCGGTCTTCCTGGGCAACGCCCGCACCGGCCCGCCGGTGCTGGTGCTGTGGCTGTTCCGCTGGCTGGTGTTCCGGGTCGAGTTCGGCGCGGGCCTGATCAAGCTGCGCGGCGACCCGTGCTGGCGCGATCTGACCTGTCTGTACTACCACCATGAGACGCAGCCCATGCCGGGGCCGCTGAGCTGGTTCTTCCACCATCTGCCCAAGCCGCTGCACCGTGTCGAGGTGGGTGCCAACCATGTCGCCCAACTCGTGGTGCCGGTGGCACTGTTCACCCCGCAGCCCATCGCCAGCGTGGCCGCGGGGCTGGTCATCGTCACCCAGTTGTGGCTGGTGGCCTCCGGCAACTTCGCCTGGCTGAACTGGCTGACGATCGTCCTCGCGCTCGCCGCCGTGGACGGCTCGCGCGCCGCGGACGTACTGGGGCTGCCCAAGCCGCCCCCGCAGCCCGCCGCCCCCCTGTGGTTCGAGGTCCTGGTGCTGGCCTTCGTCGCGGGGGTGGCCGTCCTCAGCTACTGGCCCGCACGCAACCTCTTCTCACGCGGCCAGGTCATGAACTACTCGTTCAACCGGTTCCATCTGGTCAACGCCTACGGCGCGTTCGGCAGCATCAACCGGATCCGCACCGAGATCGTGGTCGAGGGCACCGACGAGCCGGAGATCACCCCCGACACGGTGTGGCGGGAGTACGGCTTCAAGGGGAAACCGGGCGACCCGAAGCGGCTGCCACGCCAGTGGGCGCCCTACCATCTGCGGCTCGACTGGCTGATGTGGTTCGCCGGGATGTCGTCCATCTACGCCGAGTCGTGGTTCCTGCCGTTCGCCGCCAAGCTGCTGCACAACGACCGGCCCACCCTCAAGCTGCTGCGGGACAACCCGTTCCCCGGCTCCCCGCCGACCCATGTCCGCGCCCGCCTGTACGAATACCGCTTCACCAACTGGCGGGAGTTGCGGCGCACCGGCGCGTGGTGGGAGCGCACGCTGATCCGCGAGTACCTGCCGCCGGTCACTCTGCGCAACCTCACTTCCGACGTGTATCACCCGTAAGCCAGCAAGGCGTTCTGGAACGGACACGGTGCGCGGTGCCAGACTGCGCCCGAGCACCTGCACGTCCTACGTACGGAGGGCCATGGCGAACGCAGTCATCATCGGGAGCGAGCGCAGCGAGGTCGGCCTGCCGGCGGGGATGGACGTGCTACGGCACGGTGGCTCCGCCCCGGACGCGGTGGAGGCCGCGATGCACCACTGCGAGGACAATCCGAACGACCATTACGTGGGCACTGCCGGACTCCCCAACGCCCAGGGGGTGGTGGAGCTGGACGCGTCGATGATGCTCGGCTCCACCCGGCGGTTCGGGGCGGTGGCGGCGCTGCGCGACTATCCGCACCCCATCTCGGTCGCCCGCGCGGTACTTGAGCAACTGCCGCAGCACTGCCTGCTGGTGGGCGAGGGGGCCGCGCTGTTCGCCCGCGAATGCGGCTTCGAGAAGGCCGAGTTGATCACCGAGAAGTCCCGGACGATGTGGCGCGAGCAGGTCGCGTGGTCCACCGCGTCGATCGAGGGAGAGAACACGGCGGCGCTCCCCGGGGACCACCACTACCGCGCCAACGCGGTGGAGTTGATCCGCCGGCTGGCACCGCACGCCGAGCCGTGGGGCACCATCAACATCATCGCCCTGGACTCCTCCGGCGAGATGTGCGTGGGCGTCTCGACGTCCGGTTTCCCCTACAAGTACCCGGGGCGGGTGGGCGATTCGGCGGTGCCGGGCGCCGGCAACTGGTGTGATCTGCGGGCGGGCGGTGCCGCCTGCACCGGGCGCGGTGAGCTGGCGATGCGTGGCGGCACCGCCCGTACCGTGGTCGACCTGCTGGCCGCCGGGCACGATCCCGGCGAGGCCTGCCACACCGCGCTACGGGACGCGGCCACACTGCCCGACGCGTTCCGCTCCGAGCTGCGGGCGCTGGCCCTCACCCCGGACGGCCGGCACGGCGGCGCGGCCGGACAGCCGGGCAGCACCTATATGGTGATGACCGCCTCCTCCACCGAGCCCGAGGCGCATCCGCGCAGGTCGCTGACCGATCCATGCTGAGCCGCCGCGCCGCGCGCCCTCGCCGGCGCGCCCCACGGGCGCGGCTGCGTCGGGGCGGCGGCACGGTCCGCCTCGGCCCAGGGGTCGTCCGCGTCGGGATCGCTGTACCAGCCGGTGCCGTCGAGGGAGGTCTCCAGCCAGTCGGCCAGGCTGTCGGAGTCGACGAACCAGGCGTCCGCCCAGTCGTCCTGGACCGCGTCGGGCTCGAACAGCAGCACGTTGCCCCGCGGGCTGCGGCAGTCCACGCAGGCGAGCATGCCGCACCCCCAGGTCAGGACCGGCACCACGCCCTCGGGCCAGAACCAGTCCCGGTCCCCGAGGTTGGGTGCCCGGCGGTCCCGGTAGGCGGCGGTGAGGGGTCCCGCCGTCTCACTCGACCAGTCGTCAGCGAGCGCTGACAGCCGGAACAGTCCGTACCCCGGCCCGAAGCCGCCATCGGCCACCTCCCGGTACAGCCGGTCCAGCAGGGGATGCAGCGGGAACCCCAGTATCCGCACGGCAGCCGCCAACTCCCCCTCGGACACCGGCGGTCGTAGCGGGGCACAGCGCTCCGTGGCGCGGGCGGTCACCCGGGCCAGGAGCCGGTCGTGGCGCGGCGGAGTCTCCATGCCGCCATGATGCCGTGGCCCACTGACAATCCGGCCCGGCCGCCGGGCGGTTGCCTGCGTGTGCGGCAGCCCGGCGGTGGCCGTCACTGCCGCAGCGCCGCCCTGTCCCCCATCACGATCACCGGGTGGGCGGCCGGGTCGAGCTTGCGCAGCAGCTCGACCATGTGCTCGCGGGACAGCGCCACGCAGCCGTGGGTCGGCCCCTGGTGGTCCACGTGCACCCACAGGCCGGCGCCGCGTCCCCGGCCGAGTGGTGTGCGCGGGTCGAGCGGTGAACTGCCCGGCACGCGGTTGTAGTCGATCGCCACCACGTAGTCGAAGGAGCCGGTGAGCGGCTCCCCTTCGAAGCCCGCCCCCACCGCGCGGAACGCCGGGGAGTGGTCGTACGGAAGCCTGGTGCCGGGGTTCGGGGCGAGTCCTCCGGCGGCGGTGAGGGAGAAGACGCCGATCGGGCTGCGCAGGTCGTCCATCCGGTGGGAGGGGGTCCAGCCGCGCAGTGCGTTGTGCGCGGTCCAGGTCTCGCTCGGGTGCCAGTCGCCGTGGTCGTCACGGCTCCACAGGGTCGCGGTGGACATCCACGAGCCCGGTCCCTGACCGACCACCACCAGGGCCTGCCGGGCGTTCGCCGGGATCGCCGAGCCGAACCGCGCGCCGATTCCGGGCAACCGCCGCACCGACGGCTGGGGTTGCGCGGCGGGCGGGGCGACCGCGTGGTGCGTGGGGCGCACCTCGGCGGACGCCGACCGGGTGGACCGGAACATGGCGCCCGGGTTGGCGTACAGGGCGGTGGTGCCCAGCACCCCAAGGCCGACGCCCGCGCAGATCAGCCAGGTCAGCCGGTCCCGATCCGGTGTCCTGTGCCGGGGCGGCCGACCGTCCGGCGGTCCGGCGCTCGGGCCGTCGTCCACCCTGTCCGGCCGCTCGGACACGTACCGGGTGCGCTGCTGCGGGGCGGCGGGCGCGCTGCGTGACCGGGGCTCCGGTCCGGCGGCAGGAGCGTATGGGGGCACGCCTCCTCCTTCGGGTCTGCGGTCTTCAGGGCTGCGTTCTACGGTCTGCGATCGGCGTGGTCGTACGGGTTCAACGAGCCAACCGCGTACGGAGCACGGCCTCTTGACTCACGGTCACTATTCGGTAACCCGGCGTCACTGGTTGACAGGGATCCCCTGCGCGCCCCGTGCTGGCCCGCCTCGGGCGGAGCCTCACCATAGGCATGAGGTCAGCCGAGCGCCCGCACCCCACGCCGGGGGTCAGCCGGAGGTGCTATCGAACCGGTCGGCTCACCTGGCGGGTACGGGCTCGACGGATCCGATGTACTCAAGGGTCCGCTCGGCGGGCAGCCGGACCAGCTGCGCCCAGTAGTAGATCACCAGGCTGAACGCCGCGATGATGGCGATGTCCCACCACAGCGGAACGCGGTCGGCCGCGCCGCAGGCCACGCGGGAGGCGGGTCCGGAGCTGCAGAAGCCGCCCTGCCAGGAGACCACGCCCATCCCGGTCAGATACACCGGCAGCCACTGCGCGGATCTCCAGTCCGGCCGCGGCGCCCTCGGGTTGAGCCTGAGCGCCGCGGAACAGCCCAGCAGCAGGTACCCGAGCACGATCGCCATGCCCAGCCGCCACAGGGTGTCCCAGCCCGCCCAGTAGATGATCAGGTTCGCCACGATGAACGCCACGGGCGCCCAGAACCCTCCGCCCGGCAGCCGGTAGGGGCGCGGCCGGTGCGGGTCCTGCCTGCGTAGGCAACCGAAGGCGAGCGGCGCGCCGGCGTACATCAACACGCTGGCGGAGGTGATGAATCCGACGAGCTTCTGCCAGGTGGGGAAGGGCAGGAAGACGATCAGTCCGATGGCGAAGGCGAACAGCAGGCTGAACCACGGCACTCCGCGCCTGGTCGTGCGCTCGAAGATCTCGGGTACATAGCCGTTGCGGGACAGGCCGTACGAGACACGGGATGTGGCGGTCACATAGATCAGCCCGGTGCCGGTGGGTGAGACCACCGCGTCGACGTACAGGAGCGCGGCGAGCCAGCCCAGCCCGATCGAGCCGGCCAGACCGGCGAACGGCCCGGCCTTGCCGCTGAACGTCAGGTTGGCCCAGCCGTGTACGAAGGCGCTGTGCGGCAGGGCGGCGATGAAGACCACCTGTAGGGCGGCGTATACCAGGGTGCCGATGAGGATCGAGCCGATCACAGCGCGCGGGATGTCCCTGGCCGGGTTGCGGCTCTCACCTGCGAGCTGGTCGGCCTGTTCGAAGCCGAGCAGGGCGAAGATGACACCACTGGTGCTCACCGCGGAGAGCACCCCCTTGGCTCCGAACGGGGCGAAGCCCTGGTGGGCGAAGTTGTCCGCGTGGAACCTGGCGGCGGCGAGCACCGCGATGGTGACCAGCGGAACGGCGATCTTCCACCAGGTCGCGGCGCTGTTGGTGTGGGCCAGCCATCTGACGCCCAGGAAGTTGACGACAACGAAGAAGGCCATGAACGCCACGGCCAGGCCGTAGCCGGACGCGGTGAGGTGGTTCTTGCCGGTCTGCACCCAACCGACATGCACGCTGAGGTAGTTGAGCGAGGCCATGACCTCGATCGGTGCCACGGTGACCGCCTGGAGCCAGGAGAACCAGCCGAAGGAGGCCCCCGCGACGCTGCCGAAGGCGTAGTGCGGGAACCGCGCGGTACCGCCCGCCACCGGATACATCGCCCCCAGCTCGGCGTGGACGAAGGCCAGCACGATGATGGCCAGCGCGCCGATCCCCCAGGACAGCAGTGCGGCGGTTCCGGCGGCCTGCGCCGCGTAGAGCGAGCCGAACAGCCAGCCCGAGCCGATGATGGACCCCTCCGAGGCCCAGATCAGGCCGATCACGCCGATGTCCCGCCGCAGCCCCGGGTTACTGGGCATCACATGAGCGTCCGCGGGTGACTCCATGCGCACTCACCCCTCACGCCCCGACGGGCCGTTCGCGCACCACCTCGCGGGCGCTCTTGTCATCGCGCAGGCCCAGGAAGCGGGGGTGCCGCAGCTTTCCGTCCCGGGTCCACTCGGTGAAGCCGACCTGCACGACCAGTTCGGGCCGCACCCAGTGCGCGGTGCGCTCCCGGACCTCATCGGCGAACGGCGAGTCGGGCTGTTCCAGCTCGTCCAGCCGTGCTCTGAGACGGCGCAGGGTGGCGGTGTCGAATCCGGTTCCCACCTTGCCCGCGTAGTGCAGTTCGCCGTCCGCGTAGTAGCCCACCAGCAGCGCGCCCAAGCCGACGCGGCTCCCGGACGGTTCGGTGAATCCGCCGACCACCATCTCCTGCCCGGCCGCGCACTTGAGCTTGAGCCAGTCCCTCGACCGGGTCTGCGCATAGCGCCCGTCGGCCCGCTTGGCGATCAGCCCCTCCCAGCCCCGCTCGCACGCCTGCCGCAGCAGGTCGGGGCCTCCGGTGTTGCGGTGGGTGGTGAAGCGCAGCGGCGACCGGAAGTCGATGGTGCGGCGCAGCAGCGACTTGCGGGTGCGCAGCGGGAGCCGTGTGAGGTCCTGGCCGTCCAGACGGAGCAGGTCGAAGAGGTAGTACGTCACGGCCACACCGCTCATCCGCACGTCGTGCGGCCTGGTCAGGCCCATCCGCCGTTGCAGCAGGGCGAAGTTGGTGCGTCCGTGCTCCAGGGCGACGATCTCGCCGTCCACCATGAAGTCCTGGCACTCCTGCCGCTCCAGGGCCTCGATGATCTCGGGGTAGGTGGCGTCCACGCGCCGCCCGGTTCGGGACAGCAGCCCGGTTTGGCCGTCCTCGCGGAAGCCCAGTGCGCGTACCCCGTCCAGCTTCCGTTCGAAGATCCATCCGTCGTCGAAGGACCGCCGGTCGCTGAGCACGGCCAGCATCGGGCGCACCTCGCGGGGGCGCGGGGCGGGACGCAGCAGGTCCCGCTGGTCCCGGGGCAGCCGCCGCAGCTCGTCGTTCATGACCGGCTGCCGTGCCAGTGGGCGCCGCCGGAGCGCTTGCGTCCCTTGCGGCCCGCCTTGGCGTCGGCCGCGATCTGCTTCAGCGTACGGTGGCTGCGCACCGACTTGGCGCGACTCGGCTCCGGGGTTCCGGCGCGGGAGGCGTACTCGTCGTCCTTCTTCACCAGTAGCCACGCCTCGGGGCGGATGCGGGTGAGGGCGAACCCGCCGTGCAGTTTCCTGCCGTCCAGCCAGAACGAGGCGTGGCCGTCGGCCAGTGCCGTGGCGAACGGGATCCGCTTGCCGTGGCGCTCGCTCAGATTGCGGTACGTGCCGGAGTCCCACACCAGCACGGTTCCGGTGCCGTACTGCTCGCCGTCGATGACGCCCTCGAAGTCGCGGTACTCCAGCGGATGGTCCTCGGTGGGAACGGCCAGCCGCTTGTCGTGGGGATCGGTGGACGGGCCCTTCGGGATCGCCCAGGACTTCAGCACTCCGTCGACCTCCAGGCGGAAGTCGAAGTGCCGGGTGCTGGCGTCGTGCAGTTGTACGACGTACCGGGACTCGCGCCCCTCGTCGCCCGGGCCTCCCTCGGGCTCCGGTGTCCGGGAGAAGTCGCGTTTGCGACGGTACTCCGCCAGCGAGTCTCGCGAGGTCATGGCGGTCGTCCTCCGGATAGGCAGTGGCCGCCGCGGACAGCGGGCACCGCCCGTGGCCCTCCCCTGTCACCCACCGTCACCCTCCGGGTCCGCGGACGCAAGCGCTGCGGCGGGCCGGCGGGCCGACCTCAGAGCTGGGAGAAGTCCCCGTGGCGCCCGGCGCCCGCGGTGAACCGGGCGGCTCCGCTGACCGCCTCCACCATGGCGGCCTGCCCGTGCCGCAGCTCCACGGCCATCGCCGCCTCCTCCGTCAGGCCGTCCTGGGCGAGGACGGAGGCCCGGTCGCCGCGCAGGCAGGTCTGCGGGAACCGGGCGATCTGGGCGGCGAGTTCCTCGGCGGCGGCGCGTGAACGGCCGTGTGGCACCAGGCGGTTGGCCAGGCCGATGGCGTGCGCCTCGGTGGCGTCCACGGCTCGGCCGGTGAGGATCAGGTCGAGGGCGCGGCTGGTGCCGATCAGCCGGGGCAGCCGTACGGTGCCGCCGTCGATCAGCGGTACGCCCCAGCGGCGGCAGAAGACACCGAACACCGCGTCCTCCTCTGCCACCCGCAGGTCGCACCAGAGGGCGAGTTCCAGTCCGCCCGCCACGGCGTGGCCGCTGACCGCGGCGATCACGGGCTTCGTCAGCCGCAGCCGGGTGGGACCCATGGGGCCGTCGCCGTCCGGCTCGACCCGGTTGCCGCGCTCGGTGCCGACCGCCTTGAGATCGGCGCCGGAGCAGAACGTTCCGCCCTCGCCCCACAGCACGGCGACCCGCGCCCGCGGGTCGGCGTCGAAGGCGCGGAACGCCTCGGCCAGCGCGGTGGCGGTGGCCCCGTCCACCGCGTTGCGGCACTCCGGCCGGGACAGCACGACCGTGGTGACCGGACCCTCGCGCTCGACGCGCACACTCATTCCCGCGGCTCCTCGGTCGCCCCAGCGGAATCGATACGCCGCACATCCTAGGCGGCGGCCCCCGGCACCCACGCTCCAGGCTGGCGAATCCCTTGACGGGCCATCACCACACCAGTTGAATCACGCCCTGAACTAAGTCCTGACCAAACTTCCGCCCGAGGAGGGCGATGTGGCCGGAGGACCGCACCCCACAGCACCGACCGGGAGCCACCGCCCGATCGGCGCTCTCGCGCCGCGCTGGCGCTGGTCGCGGGCGGCCTGTCTGGCCCTGGTGCCGGCGCACACCGCGAAGGCGGCCGGGGCTCCGCCGTGGCGCTTGGCCACCGTGGTCAACAAGAACAGCGGCGTCGCCACCGCCGTGCAGGAGCACCGGGCGGCACGGGGACGATCGCTCACATCGTCAACAACACCGGTGGGCCGTCGAGTTCGGCGCACAGTGTGGCGGATCCGGTGAACTACCCGTAGCAGCAGGTGAGGCCGCCTCTCAGCGGGGCGGCCACCAATGTGCCCGCCCCCGATTGAACCGATGTGGTTTGGTGGACGTGGTTCGGGGCAGGCGCGTAACGGGAGTGCGCTCTCACAGCAACACCGCCCCGTGTGGTGCCCGGCCGATCCCCCCACTATCGACCGCGCACCGCACGGGGCGGCCCCCGGCCCGGTGAGCGCCGAACCCGTGCGGTGGGCCGAGGGGACCGCAGGCCAAGGGAGCCGAACGCATACGCCCTCCCCCGGACTTCCGCCAGTCGATCTTCGTTTGCTCTGGGAGCCGGCTCCGCGCCCTGGTCGACGAGTCGCGACATCAACGCGCTGTGCCTACGTTTGTCCCGTATCGAGTCCACACGACGACGGGAGGCCACCGGTGCGTGCGCGCCCCCTCCGCATCTCACTGGTCTGCGGCCTCGCGCTCATCGCGGGCGCCGTGGCGGCCAGTGCGCTGGCCGCCCACGAGGACAGCGCCAGCGCGTCCGTCCGGCCGAGCCGCCCCCAGTCGGCGCGGGCCGGGCAGGCCGCCACCGCCCCTCATCACCCGACCGGCGGGATCCCCTGGATAGCGCAGGGCGGCGCGGCCAACCCGCCGAACCGCCCGACCACGCTGGCCGACGCCTATGCGTTCACCCGGACCGGAATGCTCAGCCCCGCCGTCGCCGGCGACCCCGAACTGGTCTATGTGCCCAACAGCGGAGAGACCGGAATGGGCGGCACCAGCAACTCGCCCAACCGCGACCGGGACACCGTCACCGTGATAGACCCGAGGACCTTCCGCGTCGTCGGCCACTACCCGGTCGGAAGGCTGCCGCAGCACGTGACCCCGTCCTGGGACCTGAGAACGCTGTGGGTCGACGCCAGCGGCAGCAACCAACTCGTACCGCTCGACCCGCGAACCGCCCGGCCGGGCAAGCCGGTTGCGGTCGACGCGCCATACAACCTGTACTTCACCCCGGACGGCGGCTCCGCCCTCGTCATGGCGGAGCGGCGGAACCACCTGGACGTGCGGGACCCCCGCACCATGGCGCTGCGGCGCAGCGTAACCGTGCCCTGTTCAGGCATCAACCACGCCGACTTCTCGCCGGACGGCCGCTACTTCATCGCCAGTTGCGAGTTCTCCGGGCAGTTGCTGAAGTACGACACGGCCACTCTGCGGATCCTCGGTGAACTCGACCTCGGCCCGGAGGCGATGCCGCAGGACGTCCGGCTCGGGCCGGACGGGCGCACGTTCTACGTCGCCGGCTTCCACAGCGGGGAGTTGGTCCTGGTCGACGGCTCGACCATGCGCGAGCAGGGCAGGATTCCCACGGGGGCCGGGGCACACGGGATCTACCCCAACCGCGACGGGACGCTGCTGTACGTTTCCAACCGCCAGGACGGTTCGGTCAGCGTGGTCGACCCGCGTACCCGTACCACCACGGCCACCTGGCGGATACCGGGCGGCGGCTCGCCCGACATGGGCGGGGTCAGCGCAGACGGCACCCAACTGTGGCTGTCCGGCCGCGACAACGACGAGGTGTACGTGTTCGGAACCGCGGACGGACGGCTACTGGCCCGCATCCCGGTCGGCGCCAACCCGCACGGGCTGGCGTTCTTCCCGCAGCCCGGCCGCTACAGCCTGGGCCACACGGGCAACTACCGCTGAAAGCATGGCGGTTGGCCGGGCCGCTACTTGCCCTGGTTGGCCGAGGCGAGGCCGGGAGGGGCCGCGGCCAGCGCGTCGTGGATGGCGCGCACCAGCGCCAGGGCGGACTCCTCGGTCAGCTCCACCGCCACCCGAGCCCCCGGCCCCTGCTCGGGGTTGATGAAGTCGATGTTCAGGGTGTGTTCCTGCGGCGCGTGCCGCGGGTGGTCCACATAGACCGTCGCATGGGTGAGCGGGAACCACCCCTGCGCGCCCTTCACGTCACCGATCAACTGCTCGTCGGCGACGCCCCCGGCGGCCCGGGACCGCGGCCGCCGCGTCGTCCGGGCTGGCGCCGGGTGCCTGGCGGAAGTAGAGGTTCGGGCACCGTGCCGCGTAGCCGTGCGCCGCGAAGTTGCGCACCATCTGCTTGGTGGCCTCGTCGTAGCCCGGCATGTGGTGGATCACCACGACGCCGCCGAACCCGGTGCGGTCCACCGGCCGGGCCAGGTACGCCTCGACGGGATCGCCGTCTCCGGCGGTGATGGTGACCGTTCCGGCCGTCATCGTGTCGCTGATGTCGTCTCCCGTTGTCCACGGTGCCACTTGCGTCCCACTGCACTGCTGGCGACTGCCGGTTCGACGCATGCCTACCACACGCAGCCCACTCACCGAGCGGAACCGGTCTCAGCTCCGCCAGCCCATCGTCAGCAGCGTGCCCAACCCGGGGGCGAGCGTGACCAGTACCGGCACCAGGATCATCAGCAGGCCCACCGCGGTCAGATTGAGCCGTTGCAGCGGCCGCAGCCGTGGCGCCCCGGTGAGTAGCCGGTCGACGCGCGCCGCCACCTCCTCGACGGGCGGTGGCGGGGGCGTCCCCGGGGCCCAGGCGGCGGGCACCGAACGGGACGCGCCGAGCCGGGTCTCGTTGAGGTCGAGCAGCGCCAGGGCGGTCGCCAGATGGCCGTGCCGGTAGGCCGCCGCGTCGTCGGCGGCCAGCTCCACCAGCCGCGCGGAGTGGTCCGCGTAGGCGGTGAACAGCGAGGCGCCGGGGAACGCGGTGGCCAGCGCCCCGGCGGACTGCAGCAGCAGATGGTGCCTGGCCCTGGCGTGGGCGCGCTCATGGGCGAGCACCGCGTCCAACTGCTCCTGGCTGAGTCGGCGCATCGCCCCGGTGGACACCACGAGCTGCAGCGGCCTGCGCGGCAGTGGCAGCGACCACGCCTGCGGCCGTGGGCTCTCCATCACCAGCAGCCGCTCGGCTCGACGCGCCCGCCACCGCTGCCGGCTCTCGTACGGCAGCGGTGGGGCGGCCCGACGCAGCTCGTGGTAGCGGCGGCGCCGGCTGATGCGGGCGATGTGCGCCTCCCGCACCAGGTGCAGCACGACGTGGACCGCGGCGGTCACCAGCACCGCGGCGAACACCCCGCGCCAGGCCCCGCCCACCGTCAGGTCGTAGGAGTCCTGTACACCGCGCGGCGCGATCCAGAACAACCGGTCGCGCAGCGGAGCGCACAGGGCGGCGGCGGTGACGAGCAACGACAGCCCGAAGCACAGGAGTACGGCGGCGACGGCGCACTGCCAAACCCACAGCGCGACCACGGGTTCACGCTCCTGCCAGTCGGCCCGCGCCAGGATCCGCGGTGCCGCGATAGCGAACGCGACACCAACGAGCGGCAGCGCGAAGGCCGTTCCCACAGTGTCCCTCCTCCGCCGGTTTGTGGCCTGCACACCGCAGCATGCCCGGCGAAGCGCCGGGCCGCCACGTGGACAGGCCAACCCGAGGGGGATTGTGCTTACTTCACGACACCGCGGCCCGCCTCCGGCTCAGCGGCGCCGCCGTGCGGCGCCGATCGCCTTGGCCACCGCGGACGGCACGACCCGTGTGGCCAGGCGGCGGGCCGCGGGCCGCGGGCGGTCGCCCTGGGCCTGCCCCGGCGCGGCTGCCGACCGGTGCCGGGACGCGGGGTGGGGCGGGGCCACGGCCTTTCTGCCGTCGATGCGGATCAGCGGGGCGCCGGCGACGGACTGCACCTCGTGCCACAGGTCGCGGCGCTCGCCCAGCCAGCCGAGCAGTTCGTCGCGCACCAGGCCGGGGTCGCCCCATGTGCCGTAGAGCTTGGTGCTGGTGATGCAGACCGCGTTCAGGCCGCCGGTGGTGACCGCCTGCCAGGTGGCGGCGGCGACGCCCGGGCAGTGCTCGGCGCGGAAGTCGTCCAGGGCGACGATGCCGTACGGCCGCAGCAGGGCGCGGGCGCACTCGATGTCGGCGTGCACGTGGTCGTACAGATGCGAGGCGTCGATGTGGACGAAGCGGCAGCTGTTCTCCCGAACATGTTCCGGGACGAGTGAGGACGGCCCCTGTACGACGGTGGGCAGCGCGTCGTGGAAGGACAGGTAGTTGGCCTCGAAGGCGCGCCGGGTCAGGGTGGAGTAGGACTTCGCCATCTCGGCGCTGTTGGAGGAGTCCTCGGCGGGCGAGTCGAACAGGTCGCACACGGTGAAGCGATCGCCGTCCCCTACGTAGCGGCCGCAGAAGATCGCGCTCTTGCCCAGGTAGGCGCCGACCTCCAACAGGTCGCCGGACTCGTCGCGTTGGCGCTGCCGGGTCAGGAACCAGTCGAAGAGGAGTTGGTCGACCGGGAAGAACCAGCCGGGCACATCGGCCAGCCGTGCGGGGGCGGGGAGCTGCTCGTCGGTGTCCACGGGGGAAGTGGTCATGAGCGTTCCGTTTTTCGGTCGGCAGGACCCGAGCAGGGTGCCGGACGCCGGTGTTGCCGAGGTGTTGCCCGCGCGTCGGCCCGGTGAACACCTCGGGTTGCCTACCGCCGCGCGGCGGGCCGTGGCGCCCCGGCCTACTGCGCTCCCGGGTCCAACGGCGGCGCCGGTACGCCGCAGTTCACCGTGCACTGCGGATGCGCGCAGACCGTCCCCGGGCGCGGCGCCCGTACGGTGAACCAGGCGAGCACTCCCCCGGCGGCCATCACCACGGCGCAGATGACCACCGCCTCCTGGAACGCCCGGTGCACGGTGGGCCCGGAGGCGTACTGGCTGCCGGAGAGCCCCACGGCGAGCGGCAGTGCCGCGACGGCGAGCAGTCCGGCGGCCCTGGCGGCGGCGTTGTTGACGCCGCTGGCGATCCCGGCCCGCCGCACCGGCACGGCGGCCAGCACGGTGGAGGTCAGCGGTGCGACGAACAGCGCCATGCCCAGGCCCTGGACCACGGCGGCGGGAAGCACCGTGCTCCAGTACGCCCCGGTGGGTCCCACCCGGCGCAGCAGGGCGATGCCCACGGCCGCCAGCAGCGGGCCGACGGTCAGCGGCAGCCGCGGCCCGATCCGCCGGGCGAGGTCACCGGCGCGGGCGGAGAGCGCCAGCATCAGCAGGGTGATCGGCAGCATGGCGACGCCCGCCTGCAACGCGCTGTAGCCGGAGGCGACTTGGAGCTGCACGGGCAGCAGGAACAGCACTCCGCTGAGCGGCGCGTACAGGCACAGGGTGATCAGGTTGACGACGGTGAACGTCCGGGACCTGAACAGGTCGGGCGGCAGCATGGGATGGGTGCGCCGCCGCTCCAGCGCCACGAACGCCGCGCCGAGCAGACAGGCCGCGACCGCGCAGCCGAGCACCGGTGCGGAGGGGCCCCGCGACGGGGCCTCGACCAGCGCGTAGGTCAGTGCCGCCAGCGCCAGCGCGGCGAGGGCGGCGCCCGACACGTCGAAGGAGCCGGTGCGCTCGCCCTCCCGGCTCTCCGGAATCCAGCGCACCGCGACGGCCACCACCGCCAGGGCCACCGGGCAGTTGATGAGGAACACCCAGCGCCACCCCGGGCCGTCCACCAGCCAGCCGCCGACGAACGGTCCGACGGCCGCGGCCACCCCGCCGAGTCCCGACCACGCGCCGACCGCCCGGGCACGGTCCCGCTCGATGTAGGTGGCCTGGATCAGCGCCAGCGACCCGGGCGTCAGCAGTGCGCCGCCCACGCCCTGGAGCGCGCGGGCCGCGATCAGCACGCCCATGTTGGGGGCGAGCCCGCAGGCCGCCGAGGCGAGGGCGAACCACACGGTGCCGATCACGAAGACCCGGCGCCTGCCGAACCGGTCCCCCAGCGATCCGCCGAGCAGGATGAGTCCGGCCAGGGTGAGCATGTAGGCGTTGATCGTCCACTGCAGGGCGGCCAGTGAGGCGTGCAGGCTCTCGCCGAGACGGGGTAGCGCGACGTTCACCACGGTGCCGTCGAGCAGCGCCATTCCGGAGCCGAGTACCGTGGCCAGCAGCACCCACCGGCCGCGGGCATCGGCCAGACGCACTCCGCCGGCCGCGTCGCTCTCCGCCGCGTTCGCCGTCATGGATCGATCGTCGGCGATCCGGCCGCCTTCGGGTACGAGGCGCGCCAGTCAGACGGTGGCCACCGGTTCAGGACGTTCCGCAGCCGCCCCTGGAGTCGCCGTATGCAGCGCACGAGCCCGCCCGCCGCCTCCCGTGGGGCGGTCCGCCGGTGAGCGCCCGGCTGCGGCTGACGGCCGGGCAGCGGCGGTCCCGGGTGGGCTCGCGGCACCTTCTGGCGCCGGGCGCCAAAGGCGCGGTGGTGGAGGAGGTGGCGCACGCGCTGGTGGGGCTGCATGCCACCGATCCGGCGACGGTCTACCTCGCCGCGCGTCGCCGCGACCGGCGCGGTCGCCGTGGAGTTGGACGAGGGCACCGGCTTTCTGCTGCCGGACGACACCGGACCCGTCCCGGAGCCAGAGCCGTGGGCGGCGTTGCTGCCCGCGCTCGATCCGACCGCCATGCGCTGGCGGCACCGCGACTGGTACGTCGATCCGGACGCGCGGCGGCAGCTGTTCGACCGCTACGGCAACATCGGCCCCACCGTGTGGTGGAACGGCCAGGTGATCGGCGGTTGGGCACAGCGTCCGGACGGTTGCGTCGCCTACCGCCTGCTCACCGACGCCGGGCGGCAGGCCCGGACGGCGGTCGACGCCGAGGTCGAGCGGCTCACCGACTGGCTGGGCGAGACCCGGTTCAGACCGAGCTTCCGGACACCACTGGAGCGCGAGCCGACCCCATGACCACCGCGCACGCCCGGCGCACCGGTGCACAGTCAACGCGCTCCCGCCGCACCGACCCCCCGCACCGGTGACCGACTTTCGGTATTCGCCGTGAAGCGCACGCCAACGCCTCTAGTCTGATCTTCCCCGCCGTTTCCGGCGGCGCGCTCGCGAGAGGAGCAGGCCATGGCGACGACTGTGACGCTCGACGGTGAGCTGGATCTGCTCACCACCGCGCGCACCACCGACCTGCTCGCCGCCGCGACACTCACCACCTCGGACGTCGTGGTCGATCTGAGATCGGTGACGTTCATGGACGCCACCGGCCTCGCGCCGTTGGCACACACCGCCTGCCAGGTGCGGCGGCGGGGCGGCCGGATGACACTGGTGCTCGCCGATCCCCGACTGGAGCGGGTACTGCGCCTGGCGCGGCTCAGCGACCTGTTCACCGTGGTACGCGACGGTGGCGACGCGGGCGCGTACTGCCAACGGCACGCGTGAACAGGGGGCGTTCGCGAACGGGAACGCCCCCGTACCGCCGCCGCGGCGGTACGGGGGGCGCGGCGATCAGGGTCCGACCGGGAGATCGGCGATCAGACCCGTCCGCCGTTGGCGGGGGCGGTGC
Organism: Streptomyces silvisoli; assembly: GCF_029269905.1. Taxonomy (NCBI): domain Bacteria; kingdom Bacillati; phylum Actinomycetota; class Actinomycetes; order Kitasatosporales; family Streptomycetaceae; genus Streptomyces; species Streptomyces silvisoli. The sequence goes on from NZ_JARJBC010000014.1 coordinate 45,359, forward strand.
CTGGCGCGCGCCGCCCATGGGTAGTGATACCCGGCCTCTGTAGGATTCCGGTGAAGACGGTGGCGCGGGGTGTGGTCACTTGCCGCCGGTGTGCTCCTCGTACGCCTCAAGCACCTCTTCGGTCGGGCCGTCCATCCACAGCTCGCCCTTCTCCAGCCACAACACCCGATCACAGGTGTCCCGGATCGACTTGTTGTTGTGACTCACCAGGAACACCGTCCCGGCCTCGGCCCGCAACTCCCGGATCCGCTCCTCCGACCGCTTCTGAAACGCCCGGTCACCCGTCGCCAACGCCTCATCGATCATCAACACATCGTGCTGCTTCGCCGCCGCGATCGAAAACCTCAACCGCGCCGCCATACCCGACGAATACGTCCGCATCGGCAACGAGATGAAATCACCCTTCTCATTGATCCCCGAGAAGTCCACAATGTCCTGATACTTCTCACGAATCTCGGAATTACCCATCCCCATCGCCAACCCACCCAGGATGACGTTCCGCTCCCCCGTCAGATCATTCATCAACGCCGCGTTCACACCCAGCAACGACGGCTGCCCATCGGTGTACACCCGACCCCGCTCCGGCGGCAGCAACCCCGCGATCGCCCGCAGCATCGTCGACTTACCCGAACCGTTCGAACCGATCAGCCCGACCGCCTCACCCCGGTACGCCACGAAACTCACCCCGCGCACCGCGTGCACCTCACGCACGTTCGGCGACGTACGACGCTGCACGATCCGACTCAACGCGGCCGTGGCACTGCCCTTGCCGCTGCCCGCACCATGCACCCGGTACACGATGTGCAGATCGTCCACGATCACCGTGGGAACCCTCTCGGCCCCAACCACCTGCTGCTCAGCCACGACCGTACTGCTCCTCAGCCTTCCAGAAGAACACGAAGCCCCCGATGCCCATGACCACCGCCCAGCCCAGGGCCAGCGGCCACACATGCGGCGGCAGGCTCTGCGCGCTCACGGTGTCGATAAGGGCGTACCGCGTCAACGTCAGGTAGATCAGGCCCGGATTCGCCTCCAGTAGCGCGGCGACCCAGTGCGGGGCGTGCGCCGTGAACACCCGCAGGTTGTAGAAGATCCCGCAGAAGTACATCCAGGTGCGCAGCAGGAAGGGCAGGAGTTGGGCGACATCGGCGACCTTCGCCCCGATCCGCGCCAGCGCCAGCGCCGTTCCGGCGTTGAACACCGACTGGAGGAGCAGCGCCGGAACCACGAGCAGCCAGTGCGCGGTGAACGGTACCCCGCAGGCGAGCACGATCACGCCCAGCACGCCCATGGAGAAAAGCAGTTGCTGGAGTTGGATGAGCGTGATGGCGATCGGCAGACAGGCCCGCGGGAACTGGAGCACCCTGATCAACCCTAGGTTGTCGGAGATCGCCCGCGTTCCGGAAAGCGCCGAGGTCTGGGTGAAGTTGAATACGAAGACGCCGGTGCACAGATAGGGGATGTAGTTCGGAATTCCGTGCCTGGTACCCAACAGCAGCCCGAACACAAGGTAGTAGACGCCCGCGTTGAGCAGCGGGGTCATCACCTGCCAGGCCTGGCCGAGCCTGGCCGTGGCGTACATGGCCGTGAGCCGCGAGGTCGCGTAGGCGGCGACGAAGTGGCGACGAGCCCACACCTGCCGGACGTACTCGGGCAGCGACGGCCGGGCGCCGCTCACGCTCAGGCCGTACGCGGCGGCCAGTCGCGCCGGATCCGGCTGCGGGGCGGTGACCGCCGCCAGAAGGGGCGGCGCCAGGTCAACAGTCACGTGGAGGGTGCTTTCGTCCGAGGGCGGGCACGGCACGGCGACGGGGAGCGAACGTCGGAACGATGCCGTCTCGTCGCTTGGTGGACGCTATCCGGCAATCCGATGGAACGCAACCGTTCCGTCGCTACGTCGCGTAGGCTCGGCACATGTCGCAGTCCCCGTCGTCCCGCCGCACACCCGCCGGAGCCGCCGTGCTCCGGGAGGACGTGACCGCCGCCATCCGTACCGCCGTGTTCGAGGAACTGGCCGCGGTCGGCTACGCGCGGATGACCATCGAGGGCATCGCCCGCCGGGCCGGGGTCGGCAAGGCGGCGGTCTACCGGCGGTGGCGCTCCAAGCTGCCGCTGGTCCTCGACGTGGTCTCGGAGGTCGCCGTCCAGGGCATGCCGGTCCCCGCCACCGGCAGCCTGCTCGGCGACGTACGGGCGCTGCTGGAGGTCACCGCCCGGGCGCTCGGACACCCCATGGCCTCGCAGATCGTCCCGGACCTGCTGGCCGAGGCCGCCCGCAACCCGGAGATCGCCCAGGCGCTACGGGCCGCCCTGCGCGGCGTACAGCAGGGCATCGCGCAGGCCGTGGTCGGGAGCGCGGTCGAGCGCGGTGAACTTCCCGCCGACATCGACCCCGACCTCGCGCTCGACCTGCTCGCGGGCCCCCTCTACTGGCGCCTCGCGGTGTTCCGCTCCCCGGCGCCCGCGGCCGACCTCGACGCCCTGGCGGCGGCGACGGTGGCCGCCCTCACCGCGGCGCGACGCGCGTAACGGAGGGGCCCATGGGGTGCGCACCCCATGGGCCCCTCCGCCGCGACGGCCGACAGCCGCTAGCTGAGCGAGAAGTCGTCCCCGTACACCTTGCCCTGGCCGTACCAGCCGTGTACGTAGACCGTGACCTTGCCCGACGACCCGGTGGTGAACGGAACCGTCAGCTTGGTCCAACCGCTGGCCGAGGTCCAGGTGTCGGCCGTCGCACCGCCGCTGACACCGATGTACGCGTAGTCGCCCTGGACCCAACCGGTCAGCGTGTAGGCGGTGTTCGGAGCGAGAGTGAGGGACTGGTCGCACTCGCCGGTCTGGCTAGCCGTCGGCGTCACCTGAAGGGCGTGGCTGCCGGAGTGGACCGGAGCACTGACCACCGTACTGCCCGACTGGCAGGTCCACGGGCTTGTACCACCGCTTTCGAAGCCGCCGTTGACGATGGCGCCGGAGCCCCCACCGGATCCCGTCACGGTGAGGGTGTACGTCGCCGTGTGACTTCCGGAGGCGCTCGATCCGGTGACGGTGATCGGGTAGCTGCCCGGCGCCGCCGACGAGGAGACCGACGCCGTCAGCTGCGCCGTGCCGCCCGCGCTCACCGACCGCGGGTTGAACGCCACCGTCACCCCCGAGGGCGCGCCGCTCGCCGTCAGGGCGACGTTCTGCGCGGTGCCCGAGGTCACCGCGGTGTTGACGGTGGTGCTGGCCGTACCACCGGGCGCCACGGAGCCGGACGACGGCGACACGGCGATGGAGAAGTCGTTGCCCACCGAACCACTGCCGCCGGTGAAGGGTTCGAAGGCGTGGCTGAAGTACCACTGACTCTGCGCGATTCCGGAGCAGGTGTCGGAGCCCGCGGTACCCGGGCAGCCGCCGTTGTCGCGCTGTAGCGCCCAGAACGACAGGCTGCTGATCCCCTTCTGGACCGCCCAGTTGTAGACCATGGTGGCATCGTCGGTGGTGAAGGTCTCCGCGGCGCCGTAGTCGTCGATGCCGGGCATCTCGGTGATGCCGACCATCGCCCACAGCTGCGTCGGGGTCTTCGACGGGTAGAGGCTCGCGAGTTGGCCGTACAGGCCGGAGGCGGCGTTCTCGGTGTCCGTCGCCATCTCATGGGTCGCGCCGTCGTAGTAGTCGAACGTCATGATGTTGACGATGTCGATGCGCGCCCCGTTCGACACCGCGTTCTGCAGCACGGCGAGCCCGCTGTCGGCCAGACCGCTGGTGGTGGTCGGCAGGGTGTAGGAGAACTGCACGGTACGGCCGTTGGCCGCCGCCCAGTCCTCGACCTGCTTGATCGCCTTGTTGCGGCGGTCGATACCGGCGCTGTTGGTCAGCGAGTTGTCCTCGGTGTCGAGGTCGATGCGGGTGACACCGTAGGTGGTGATCACGCTTTCGTACGCGGCGGCGATGGCGGAGACGTCGGTGCAACTGTCCGCGATCTCCGTGCCGGTGTTGTCCGCGGTGTAACCGCCGAACGAGGGGATGACATCGCCGCCGTTGGACTGGATGGTGGCGATGTCCGAGCCGAACGACGAGGCGGCGATCGGCTTTCCGGTGTCACCGTTCCAGTACGGGGTGCACGAGCCTTTCGACGCGGCCTGGATGAAGGCCATCGTCAGGTACTTCGCCCCGGAGGCCGATGACAGCGCGGCTGGGCTGTCGCCGTTGTACGCCTCGAAGTAGGGGGCGAAGACATGCGCGGGAAGGGGGGTCGCGGCGTGCGCCGCGCCACCGCCGGTCACGATGAGTCCCATGGATGCGGCGGCCGTCGCCAGGGCCGTCAGGGCAGCGCGAATCGATCGTATTCGTCTCATGTTTGCTCCCAGCAGGGTGAGGCGGCGTGGGGGGCCTCGGTGCGGCAAACATGATTGGACTAGACCAAGAGACTGTCAATACTCCTAACAGTTAGCGTCGTTAACTTCCCGGCGGCCGCAGCAGTCCCTTCGCATAGGCGACGGCCACCGCCGCGGCCCGGTCCTTGACGCCGAGCTTGGCGTAGATGTGCAGCAGATGGGTCTTGACCGTGGCCTCACTGATGAACAGCCGCGCGGCGCTCTCCCGGTTGGTGGAACCCGCGGCGACCAGGCCCAGCACCTCGATCTCCCGTGGGCTGAGCGGCTCCCGCTCCGGGGTACGGACCTGGCCGAGCACCCGGCTGGCAACCGCGGGAGACAGCACCGACTCACCCCGCGCCGCCGCCCTTACCGCGCGCACGAGTTCGTCCCGGGCTGTGTCCTTGAGCAGATAGCCGGTGGCGCCCGCCTTGACCGCGGGCAGCACATCGCTGTCGGTGTCATAGGTGGTGAGCACCAACACCCGTGCGGGCAAGCGCCGTTCAGCCATGGCGCGGATCGCGGAGACTCCGTCAAGCCGCGGCATGCGCAGGTCCATCAGCACCACATCGGGGCCCAACCGCTCGGCGAGCGCCACCGCCTCGGCGCCGTCGCCCGCCTCGGCCACCACCTCGAAACCGGGGTCACCGGCGAACATCCCGCGCAGCCCGTCCCGTACCACCGGGTGGTCGTCGGCGATCAGCAGCCGGACGGGAGCGTCGCACCCGATGTTCTCAGCCATCGACGCCCCCCTGGCTGATCGCCGGAAGCGTGGCGGACACCGCCGTACCGCCACCGCACTCCGACTCGACCTCCAGCCGTCCGCTGAGCCGCCGCACCCGCTGGCGCATCACGGTCAGCCCGAAACCACCGCCCTGCGCTCCCGCGCTGCCCGGCTCCGGCAGCGTCAACGGATCGAAGCCCGTGCCGTCGTCACGCACGTCCAGTGTCACCACGTCCTCCATGTACGACAGGGTCAGGCCGACGCGGGAGGCTGCCGCGTGCTTGGCGACATTGGCCAGCGCCTCCTGCGCCGCCCGCAGCAGCGTTATCTCCACCTCGGGGTGCAGCGGCCGGGTGGTGCCCGTGACGGTCAACTGCGCCTCGACGCCGTGCAGTTCCCGCCACTGACCGACCGCCTCGGCCAGCGCGGCGGGCAGCCCCGCGTGCTCCAGCGCATCCGGGCGCAGCGCCCGCACCGCCCGACGGGCATCGGCCAGGCCCTCCCTGGCCAGTCGCGCCGCGTTCACCAGATGCCGCCGGTCGGCGTCCGGACCTCCGCGCTCCCGCGCCTGGTCCGCCGCGTGGAGTTGGGTGACGATCCCGGCCAGCGCCTGCGCCAGGGTGTCGTGGATCTCCCGCGCCATGCGCTGGCGTTCGTCCATCACGCCTGCCTCCCGGGCCTGGCTGATCAGTTGGGCGTGCAGTCCGCGGTTCTCCGCGAGCATCGCCGCCAGCCGCACGTTGGCCGTGCTCAGAGCCGCGTTGGACGCCTTCCTGCGGCTGCTCTGCCGCTCGGTGATCCCGTCCAGGGCGAGCACCGCGCCGACCGACACCACGTTGAACAAAAACGCCACCGTCAGGTTGACGAAGCCCGCGCTGGTCGACGGCAGCATCCCGCCCGTCTGCGACACGGATACCGGCATCGCCGTCACCAACCCCCCTACGATCCGCCAGCGCCCGCGCAGATAGCGCATCGCGTGCAGATATCCCGCGAAGCCGAAGTACCCGAAGACCGGACTGGCCAGGGTCATCAGGAAGATCAGCACGATCAGCCCGCTGAAGTGGAACACCGTCAGCCACAGCCGGCCCTGGTCCTCGCCGAACCGGTCGTAGTGCTCGTAGCGGTCCAGCGCCGCGCGCAGCAACAGCCAGCCCAGCGCTGCCGCGGACAGTGCGAAGCAGTACGGGAGCGGCTTCGCCGTGGGCACCGGAACCGTCACCGCCAGCAGGACGGAGACCAGCAGCGCCGCGTACGGCAGATAGACCAGCATGGCCTGTAGCCGCTTCTCCCACAGCTCCAGGCGGGAGTCCTCGTCCGTGAGCGGTCTGTCCCTCCCCGCGCCGACCATGGTGTGTCCGGTCCCTTCCCCCCGCTGCCTGCCCCCGGTGGCCTGCCGGGCTCACTCCCAGCGGAACAGCCTGGCCGCCGCGCATCCGGCGACCAGCGCGAACACCGTCATTGTCGCCAGATCACCGGTGTGTGGCCAATGGCCGTTCCAGGCGTCAAGCACCGCCTCGGTGGCGGCACCACTCGGTATGAAGTCCCCTGTGCGACGCAGTATCCCGGGCATCAGATCGCGCGGTACCCACAGTCCGGAGAAGAACATCAGCGGGAAGAAGCACGCGATGCCGATGGCGTTGCCCGCCTTGGCGGACGGCGCCAGCGCCGCGAGCAGCATACCGACGGCGAACAGCGAGGCGGCGGCCAGCACGAAGGCGACCAGGAAGGCCAAGGGCGCCTGCGGCAGTTCGATGTGGAAGGCGAGCCGTCCCACCACCGCGACCAGCACCAGGGAGACCACGGAGACGACCGCGTAGAGGCAGACCAGTGCGCCCAGTATCGTCGCCGCGGGTACCGGGCTGGCCGAGATTCGGCGCAGCACGCCCTTTTCGCGGTAGGCGGTGAGGACCGGTGTCATACCGTTCATCGCCAGCATGACGAGCGTGAATACGACCATGACCGGTGCGTAGACCTCCACGGTCGACAGTCCGTGCAGTTTGGGTGACGTCCGGCGGAACGCGGGGACGGCGCCGAGTACGGCGAGCAGCAGTACCGGAAAGGCCAGGGCGAAGAAGACCGCGGCCGGATCGCGGAGGAACAACCGCCCCTCGGTGACGGTGAGTTTGCGCAGTGCGTACATGGTCTCCCTCCTCCCGGCGATGCGGCAGGTGGTGGTGGCGGTCATGTGAGGCGTCCGGTGAGGGCGGCATAGGCATCGTCCAGCGTGCGCTCATGGATGCGCAGATTGGCGACGAGGATCCGGTTGCGGGCGAGCAGGGCGGTGACCTCGTCGATCACCGATCCGCTGCCGCTGACCGTCACGGTTTCCAGGCACTGTTCGACCCGGGTGACGCTGGGCAGCGCGGACAGGGCCGCCAGGTCCACTTCCTGAGTGGGCCGGAAGCTGAGCGCCGTCCGCCCACCACCGCCGTACACCAGCTCGTCGGGGGTCCCCTCGGACACGATGCGCCCCTTGTCGAGGATGGCGGCGCGGTCGCACAACGCGGCCACCTCGTCCATGAAGTGCGAGACCAGGACGACCGTCACTCCGCCGTCCCGCAACCGCCGGACCAACTCCCAGGTGACGCGGCGGGTCTGCGGGTCCAGCCCGGTGGTGAGTTCGTCGAGGAACACCACGCGCGGATCGCCGACCAGTGCGAGGGCCATGAACAGCCGCTGCTTCTGCCCACCGGACAACCTGCCGAACCTCGCGTCCCGTTGCTCCTCCAGGCCCCACTGGGCGAGCAGCTCACCGGGGTTCCGTGGACACGGGTAGAAGGCGGCGTACAGGTCGAGCGCTTCGTGGACCCGCAGGGTGTCGGGCAGATGGGCCTCCTGAAGCTGTACGCCTATCTGGCGGCGCAGCTCGCGGCCCTGCCGCGTCGGGTCCAGGCCGAGAACGCGTACCGAGCCGGAGTCGGCGCGCCGCAGCCCCTCGACGCACTCCACCGTCGTGGTCTTCCCAGCGCCGTTCGGACCGAGCAGTCCGAAGATCTCGCCGTCCTCAACGGTGAAGGAGACACCGTCCAGCGCGGTGTGCCCTCCGTATGTCTTGGTGAGGTCCATGACCTCGATGACCGCCATGCCGATCAGCTCCTCGTCCGCCGTTCCCAGGGCACTGAAAGCGTCCCGCGCGGACCCGCCCCCGCGCGTCGCCCGACCGGTTGGACGGGCAGATCGGTGTGGTGGACGCGGCGTGCCCACCAGGTGGTTGACAGGCATCCACCGATCGGTTGATGGACGTGTTCGCCAACTCCCCGGTTCAGACGCCGCGTTCGCCGCGGCCCGGCGGCCCCCGGACAGCACGACGGCGCCCACCCGGAGGAACCACGGGTGGGCGCCGAGCGCGAGCGCCTTCGACCAGGCCGAAGCCGGAGCGGGGTATGTCCCCGCGTCGACTCACTTGATGGCGCAGGTGTTGCCGAAGGCCGGGTTCAAGATGCCGATGATGTCGATCGTGTTGCCGCAGAGGTTGACCCCGAGGTTGACCGGAATCTGGATGGCGTTGCCCGAGATGACACCCGGCGAGCCGACCGCGACGGCCCCGGCGCCGGCGTCGGCCGCGGCCAGTCCGGCGCTGCTCGCGACAGCGGCCCCACTCACAGCGGTCACCACGAGCGCCTTGGCGATACGCGACATGGTTTATTCCTTTCATGCATGAAGATCAGCGGATCACGCTCCCCACCGACAGCGGCAGGGATACTGACCAACGCGCAGATGCCCCATTTGTAGCGCAATGCCCCTCGAACAGGTGAATACCCGCGCAGCAGTCAGCGCAATGGTGACGTCCACCGGCGAGTCCTCCGCCCCACCGCACCCCAGTTGCCCTCCGCGCGGCGGGGCTTGACGCCGCCCGGGGCAACCGCCCGCTCCGATGGAGCAGCCGCGTCCGGCTCGCCGCGACAGACCGGGGGGAGCCACCTAGCGTCACTAAAGTCCCATTCGCTTCGCTCGCTCCGAGGAGCTGATCGTGAAGAAGACCCTCGCACGTGGCGCCGCTGTCGCCTTCATGTCCGCCGCCGTCGTCCTGCCGCTGTCCGGCGTGGCCCAGGCCATGACACCCACCTGGAACCACCCCGACCACCAGCAGCGCCACTGCCGACACCACCATCACCACCATCATCACCACCTCTGGAACGACGACTGGGCCAACCCCTGGGGTTGGCGCGACCACCGGGGCATGTTCGACCACCACTGACCCGGTGCACCCAGCGGCGTGACATCGACGGTCCCCGGCACTGCCGGGGACCGTCGCATGCCGGGCGGAGTCAGCCGTCGTTGGACGTGTGCGCCACTGGTTGCCTACGGTTCGCCGTATGACGCGGCGACAAGTGATCCTGAGCGGTTCGACCTTCGAGGAGCGGATCGGGTACGCCAGAGCGGTGGTCGACGGCGACTGGGTGCATGTGTCCGGCACGACCGGATTCGACTACGCGACCATGACGATCTCCGACGACGTGGTCGAGCAGGCCGAGCAGTGTCTGCGCAACATCGAGGCGGCGCTGGCCGAGGCAGGGTGTTCGTTCGACGATGTCGTCCGGGTGCGCTATCTACTGCCCGTACGTGAGGACTTCGAGCCGTGCTGGCCGACGCTGCGCCGCCGCTTCGGGGAGGTCCGCCCGGCCGCGACGATGATGGTGTGCGGCCTGGCGGATCCGCGGATGAGGATCGAGATCGAGGTGTACGCCCGACGGCCCGCGCTGGGACGCTCCTCCTCGTGAGCCCGGGGTGCCACGCACCACTACCGACGCACAAGTGGCGGAGGTGGTGGTGCTTCCCCGACGCGATCGACCGCCAGACCGAGCCCGGCCTGGCGGTCACGTCATCTGCGACCACCCGCGCACCCACAAGGCCTGCGGTGCACGAGTGGCTGCTCGCGCGTCACCGCTGCGAGCAGCACTTCACCCCGACGTACTCAACGAGGTCGAGCGGTGGTTCGCCGAACTGCGACGACGTTGTCTCGAAGGCGGGGTGTTCTGCTCGCTGGACGAGCTGAAGACCTCGATCGAGGGCTGACCAAGCACTGGAACGACCAGGCCCGGCCCTTCGGATGGACAAGGACACCCGCCCAGGTCATCGACCGTATCCGCCACGCATGCGACAGGATCTGCCGACCGGCTCGCTAGGGTCGTCGTCCCAGCAGGCACAGGAGTCTGGTCTGGTCGTCCGCCCCCTCCGGCGGCCTGATCGACTGTGCGAACAGGCCACTCTTGGACAGGCCCTTCGCATAGGGTTCGACTTCCCGCAGGCAGGCGGCGGCCAGACCGTCCGGCATCTTCTCGTCGGCGCCGATCGCCCGGGCCAGGTCCCAGGCGTGGACCGCGGCGTCCGTGGTCATCTGGGCGCAGTAGGCGCTCGCCGGGCTGTCACCGTAGGACAGGTGGACCGTGCGCTTGAGTGCGCCCGGGATGCGGAACGCCTCGTAGGAGGCGGCTGACGCGCGGTCCCAGGCGGCCACCGGATCGTCGCCGAGCTGGTCGCCGTCGTACGCGTCGCCCACGTCCGCGACGGTGGCCCCGTCGAGCACCAGGTCGGGCACCCAGAGCTGCTCAACGGTCAGGTGGTTGACCAGATCGCGCACGGACCAGTCGGTGCAGGGCGTGGGGGCGTCCCACTGGTCGTCGCGTACCGCGTGCACCGTGGTGGTGAAGAAGTCGATCGCCTCTTCGTGTCGGCGCAGGATCTCTTTCTCAGACATGCTGCCGATTCTTCCCCCCGGCTGCCCGCGCGGCGCATTGCCGTCAGCACGTGTCGGGGGCGGCACGGTCCGGCGCCGCCCCCGCACTCCCCGGTCAGCGCAGCGGGGCGGTGCCGCTGTGCAGGTGTACCACCCCGCCGTCCAGCGGGCGCCAGTGGACCCGTTCCCATCCGGCGGCGGCGATGCGCGCGCCGAGAGCCGCCGGATCCGGCCAGTCCTCGATGGACTCACCCAGGTAGGCGTACGCCTCCGGATTGCTGCTCACCCTGCGGGCGATCAGCGGCACGAGATGCCGCAGGTACGCGCGGAACAGAGCACGCCGCAACGGTGTCTCCGGCAGGCTGAACTCACATACCGTCAGCAGTCCACCGGGCCGGGTGACCCGGAGCATCTCGGCCAGCACCCGCGAGGAGTCGGCGACGTTGCGCAACCCGAAGGATATGGTCACCGCGTCGAACGTCCCGTCGGGAAAAGGCAGTTGGTGGCCGTCGCCGACGACGAAGTCCATCGCCGGATGCCGACTGCGGCCTATGGCCAGCATGCTCGCCGAGAAGTCGCAGGCTACGACCCGCGCGCCCCGGGCGGTCAACGCCATCCCGGAGGTGCCGGTGCCCGCCGCGACGTCCAGGATCCGGCGGCCGGGCCCGGCCTGAACGGTTTCGGCCATCTGCCGGCCCCAACTGCTCATCCGGCCGAGCCACAGCCGGGCCCGGGTGCGGTCATAGCCCTGCGCGACCTCGTCGAACATGGCGGAGACCTCCGCCGGATCCTTCTCCAGACCTGCTCTGACCACGGTGTTCCCGTCTTCCGGACAATGGGGGGACAACACTTCCATGCCCATGGCGGAAATGTCCCTCCCTCGTGCGGCCGGATCGTTACGGTCAGCCGCCCGCGCCCGTCGACCGTCCCCGGCCCCTCAACCGGCCTTTCAGCCCGTGACCTTGGCCGGGCAGAGCCGGTGCGTACCGTGCTGTCCGCGCAGCGTGGCGTCCACGCACCCGCCGGGCAGCCCGTCGTGCGAAGTGGTGCCGAAGTTGGCGGTCACGGTCAGCGTTCCGTCACCGAAGACGGTGCGCTGCACCTGGTGGTCGTCGGTGAGGTAGCGGAACGAGGTCATCGGCTGGGTGCCGGCGGCCTCGTGCAGCGGTGCGAAGTACTTCTGAAGCGAGGCGAGTTCGGCGCCCTGCTGCTGCAACGACGGCCCGTCCAGCACGAAGTTGAGCGGCACGTTGTACAGCATGGCCAGCAGCGCGCGGGTGTTCTTCTGCTGCGGCAGCTTGTCGAACGACAGCTCCCAGCGCTCCACGTTGACCACGGAGTCGTGCAGCGCGGTCTCGTAGAGCGGCACCCGGTACTTAGGATCGTACATCGCGGTCGCCAGGTCGGCGGGCAGGTCGACCGGCTTGAAGAAGACGCCGGGCGCCTTCGCCGGAGCGTAGCCGCCCCAGGTCTGCCGGTCCTTCTCCAGCGGCCACAGGCCGTCGGCGACGGGTGTCGCGGAGCCGTGGTCGTAGGCCAGCACCTGGTTGGCCCAGGAACCGGCCGCTTCCGAGCCGAGGACCAGCTTGTCGCCCGCGGACAGCCGCTTCATTCGGGCCATCCGGTTGGCACGGTCCTGGGCCTGGGTCATCGGGTGCGCCGAGCTGTGGTCCTGGTACAGCTCGCCGGCGGCGTCCACGTCCAGGAAGTAGCTGTTGACGCCGTTGGCGGTCATCTGCCGGGTGCGTTCGGCGAGGTAGTGCTGGCTGGGCTCCGCCTGTTCGAAGGCCTGCGAGCTGAGGTAGCAGCCGCGGTCGTGGAAGCCGGGGACCGGCTTGCCGTCGGCGCCCTGTACACAGAAGTCGGGGTACACGGTGCCGGGCCAGCTGGAGGTGGGGCTGTCCGAGGTCTTCGGGTCCTGCCCGTTGGCCCATGAGTCGTACGGCCCGACCAGGTATCCCGCCTTCTTGGCGGCGGTCACCGCCGCGGCGCTCATCGGTGAGCCGTCGGCGTCGTAACCGAGCCACATCCGGGAGACGCCCAGCTTCTTCAGCTGGGCTATGCCGTCCGGGGTACGGGCGTCGCCCCACAGGTAGGCGTGGAAGGCGCCGAGCAGCTTGGCGTTCTGCGGATTGGCGGCGATCTTGTCGCGCAGGCTGCCGAGCTGGCCGTGCTGCGAGAGCCAGCCGCGGTAGTCCACCGCCGGGGCGGCCGGGGAGCCGTCGGTCAGCGCGAAGGTGACCGTGTAGCCGTCGGTGGCGTCGGCGTGCGAGAACTTGTGGCTGGTCGTGGTGTGCAGTCGGCCCTGGTCGGAGCTGAAGCTCAGGGTGCTGCCGATGTCGGTGGGCACCAGGTAGCTGACGCCGTGCCCGGTGCCGCGGAGCGTGTAGCCCCACATGGGCATGCTCAGGTCGGCGGACATGTCGGCGGCACTGCCCGCGAGCCCGGCGGCCGAGGAGTTCCAGAAGCGGTCGCCGACGGGGACGGACAGCCCCTCACCGCGCGGGAACTGGACGGCGTCGGTGGCCGGGTCGGTGCCGGTTACGGGCCAGTTCAAGGTGGTGTCCCGATGGGCGGCGGCGGTGACGCTCAACCGCCCGTGGTCGGCGCGGGCGGTGAAGTCCAGCCCGGATCCGGCGTAGCTCCAGTGCGCGGCGCCGTCGGAGACGGTGATCCGGCCCGGGGTGCCGGGTGCGGTGGCGGGCGCGTCGGACAGCCGTACCGTGCGGCCGTCGTCGGTGCGCGCGGTGACCCGCAGCGATGCGGTGTCGATGCTGGCGGTGCCGCCCTGGACGGGGACGTCGATGCGGTTGCCGTCGACCCGCGGTGCGGCGGCGGGCCGGACGGGACCGGCATTGGCGACGACGGCGGTGCCAGCTGCCACCAGCGCGGTCGCGGCGGCGAGGAACGGTACGGCGCGCCGGACCCGGCCGCGCCTGCGGTGCGTCGTCGGTGCTTGTGTGTGTCGCGTTGAGTCCATGCGGAGTTGATAGGGGCCGATACTGAACGGTTCCTGAGAATGGCCCGGCAACCCCTGGACTCCCGTGCTCCCCGGGTATTCGCGCGCTGACCACTCGTCACTCACCCTCAGTTCGTACGACGATGGCAGCGTTGTGCCGCTCGTGCCGCCGGTCCCGCACCTCGCTTCCCGTGGAGGAACCGCCCATGTGCAGATCGAGTGCTCTCCGTGCCCTGGCCCTCCTGCTCCTCACAGCCCTGGCCGTCGCCTACGGCGGGCCCGCGTCGTACGCCGCCGCACCGCCACCCCCCGCGCCCGGCGCCTCGGCGCCGACGTCCGCGGGCGGCGACGACTCGTACTGGACGGCGCGGCGCATGGAGGCGGCCCAACCGGTCCAGGACCGCAAGCCGGCCAAGGCGTCCGTACGGTCCGCGGCGACCGTGCCGCCGAGCCACCCGTTCAACGGGATACCGCAGGTGGGCACGTTCTTCTGGACCGACGGCAAGAACATCGGCCGCTTCTGCGGCGGCACCGTCGTGCGTAGCCCGCGGCGCGATCTGGTGGTCAGCGCCGGGCACTGCCTGAGCCACCCTGACCCCAAGAGGCATCTGTCGTTCGTCCCGCAGTACCACGACGGGCTGAAGCCGTTCGGCATCTTCCCGGTCTCCGCGATATACATCGACGCCCGGTACTACGCGCTGGGTTCGGGCAAGGGCGCCCGCTGGGACTACTCGGTGGAGCGGTTGGCGCCACGGCAGGACGGGCGCGAGGTGGAGGATGTGGCCGGAGGCTTCGACCTGGCGGTCTACTCCGGGTACGCACATTCCCATGTGCGGCTGATCGGATATCCGGGGTTCAGCGACGCCAGCCACCCCAAGCCGCTGGACTGCTGGTCGTCCACGCACAAGTACACCAGCACCGACCCGGGCGCGCCCGGTGACTTCCTGGAGATCGCCTGTGCGGCGTACATCGACGGCACCTCCGGCGGGCCGTTCCTGGTGCGGGACCCGTTCGGCTACGCGCTGATCGGCGTCATCGGCGGGTACCACACCGGCGGTGACACTCCCGACATCTCCTACAGCTCGTACTTCACCAAGGACACGCTCGCGCTGTACGTCCACGCCGTGCTCGGCGATCCGCCCGCGGGCGGCGGTCAGCCGGCCACCTGACGGCGTCCGTGAGCGGTGGGGCGGGTCCGTGGCGTACGCGGCGCGGACCCGCCCCTTCGTCACGTATGGCTTACCGCGAGTTGCGCTGCGTGGTGGCCTCTCGCACGGTGGTCGAGTCTGAACCCCGCCACGTATGTGAAGGGATTGACCCCCATGCGCATATCCCGGAAGACCGGCATCCTCATCTCTTCCGCCACCGTCGCCGCGATGACGCTCGGCACCGTCGGTGCCGCGGCCGCCGTCACCGCCGAGCCGCCCGCCCGGCCCGTCGCCCACGCACCGGCTCCGGACCCGGCCGTGGTGCTCGGCCGACTGGCGAACCTCGGCGCGGTCAGCAAGGCCGTCGAGTCGCTCCAGGCCGCCATGACCGACAGGCGGGATCCGGCCAAGATCACCCGGCTGGTCGACCAGGCGAGGCGGCAGCTCGACGACGTCGCCGCCACGGCGAGGACCACCAGGGCCGGCATGACCGCGAAGCCGCGCAAGGCCGGGAAGCACGGCGCCCCCGGCAAGGTCGCGGACCCGACGCCCAGCACCGACGCCACCGACGCCCTGATCGCCAAGGCGGTCAACCAACTCGAGGCGCGGCTGAACTCCGTGGTCCAGGCCGTGGACGCGAACAACCCGACGAACATCCTGGACGCGGTGAACGCCGCCCTGCTGTCCACCCTCAGCGTCGTGAACGCCGTCCTCACCGCCAGCGGTCTGCCCGCGGTGAGCGTGCCGGGCCTGAGCCAGAGCCCCAGCCTGCCGAGCACCGTCACCATCACGCCCGCGGCGCCCGGCTCCACCGCCGTGCCCGCGAAGCCCAGCGCGCCGAGCGCCCCCAAGGCGAAGCGCAGCGCTCCCGCGGCCTCCGGCGCGGCCGCGCCCAACTGACCTCCGCCGACGGCGTGTTCGGCGGAGCGCCTCGGGGCGAGGCCGCCGGACACGGATGGGCCTGGACCGTCCCGGAGTGGTCGGGAGCGGTCCAGGCCATCGGCCCTCACGGGCCGCCGGTCACCGTGACTCCGCCGTCACCAGGTCACCGGCAGTTCGTGGACACCGTAGATCGCCATCTCGGTACGGAAGCGGATGTCCTCGTACGGGATCGCCAGCCGCAGCCTGGGCAGTCTCCGGAACAGCGTCTCGACGGCGATCTGCAACTCCACCCGCGCCAGCGGCTGTCCGAGGCACTGGTGGACGCCGAAGCCGAACGCGACATGGCGGCGGGACTCGCGGCCGATGTCGAGTCGGTCCGCGCCCTCGAACACCTCCTCGTCCCGGTTGGCGACGGAGATCATGCACAGCACGCCCTCGCCCGCGCGGATGGTCTCGCCGCCCACCTGCACGTCCTCGGTCGCGACCCGGGGCAGCCCGGAGTGCACGATGCTCAGGAACCGCAGCATCTCCTCGACCGCGGGCTTGATCAGCGCCGGTTCGGCCCGCAGCCTGGCCAGTTGGGCCGGGTCGCGCAGCAGCGCCAGGGTGGACAGCGAGGTCATGTTGGCGGTGGTCTCATGGCCCGCGACCAGCAGGAGCAGGCAGGTGGCGGCCACTTCCTCGTCGGTCAGCTCACCGCGCGCCACCAGTCGGCTGATGATGCCGTCATCCGGCTCGCGCCGCTTGGCCTCCGCCAACCGGCCGAGGTATTCGGTCAGTTCCTCGCGGGCCTGCCGGACCTCATCGGCAGTCGAGTGGTTGTGCAGCAGGACCCGGCTGCGTTCCTGGAAGTACCTGTGGTCGCCGTAGTCGACTCCGAGCAGTAGACAGATCACCAACGACGGTATGGGCAGGGCGAATTCGGAGACCAGGTCGGCGGGTGCGCCGTGTGCGACCATCCGGTCGAGGAAGTCGTCCACGATGCGCTGTATGCGCGGCCGTAGCGCCTCGGTCTTCTTGATCATGAAGTCGGCGGTGAGCATGCGGCGCAGCCGGGCGTGCTCGGGGTCGTCAAGGCGGATGAAGCTGGTGCTCTCGTTGGCCAGCGCCCGACGGCCGTCGGTGACGAACGGGAAGCCGGGGTGCCGGGCGTCGGCACTGAACCGCTGGTCACGCAGTACGCTGCGGACATCGGCGTGCCGGGTGACCAGCCAGCACTGCGAACCGTCCCACAGCGTGACCCGGCTCACCGGCTGCTCCCGGCGCGCCTGCTCGTAGGCCGGTGGCGGGGCGAACGGGCAGGCGCCGCGGGGTGCGGGGAAGTTCGGCGGTGCTATGGGGTGCGCGGTCGTCATCGCGGATCTCTCCTTCACGGTCAGGTGCGGAACGCGTACGGCGCGCCCCCTGGGGCGGGTGCGCCGGCGCGCTTACGCCTCGTGCACTTCGATGGCTCCGGACGGACAGACGGTGGCGGCGGTACGGACCTCGGCGTGGAGTTCGGCGGGCGGCCGCTGTTCGAGGAGACGGACGATGCCGTCCTCCTCGCGCTGGTCGAAGACGTCGGGGACGGCCAGCACGCACTGGCCGGAGCCGCAACAGCGGTGGGTGTCGACGCTGACTCGCATGGGCCCTGTCCTCCATCGGGTCGACCCGTATACCTGGGCAACTAGATACCTAACAAAGGCAATTAATGCTGTTGCCACGCTAACTCCCGCGCCCGGCAGGGAAACAAGGGGTCGGCGGCGCCGGACAGAAGTTGGCCGATTCCAGGCGATCTGGCGTCCGGGGTGCCCCGCGGGACTAGAGTTCCGCCATGTCCGACGCCGCCGCCGACGCCCCTGATGCCGCCGACGCCACCGCGGCACTCGACCGTGTTCTGCTCACCCTGTCCTACCTGCTCACCCGTCCGCAGGCGCATGACCGCTCGGTGAGCCGGGCGGAAGTCCAGATCGGCAGGTCGGATGTGCATCTGCTGATGGCGTTGGAGAACGACGGCGGTTCCTGCCGGGTCGGCGACCTGGCCGCCCGGCTGCTGGTGGAGCCGTCCCATGTGACCCGCCAGGTGGCTCAACTCCAGCTCCAGGGGCTGGTGGAGCGCACCCCCGACCCGACCGACCGCCGCGCGCGCAACATCACGATCACGCCAAAGGGCACCTCGGTGCTGGTGCGGCTGCGCCGCTCGAACCACGAGCGCCTGCGCGAGGCGCTGCACGACATCGACGAGCGGGACATCGACGCCACCGTTCTGGTACTGCGAAGGCTCATCGAGCGGTATGTGCGCGAGGTGCGGGCCGGCGGGCCCTGGCAACAGTGAGGGCCGTGCGGACGGTGTGCGAATGCCGGAAGGCCCGGATCCGTGGTTGCACGGATCCGGGCCTTCCGCTTCGAGGCGCTCAGCGCTCCCGGGAGAGGGTCAGCTCAGGCGCGCGAGCGCCGGGACGAAGCGGGCCGCGTCGACGGTGCCGACGCCGGTCGCCATGTCGTAGCCCTTCACCGCGGTGTAGCCGGTGACGCCCGCGTAGCTGTTGTTGGTGCCGTCCTTGACGTCCACGATCCCGGTGAAGGGGTTGTGCGCCGACAGGCTGTTCAGCTTGTACAGCGCCTTGTGGATGTCGCCCACCCGGTGGCCGGCCACCTGGTCGGCCAGGGCGATGATGCCGGAGAACAGCGGGCTGGCCTCGCTGGTGCCGCCCGAGACGTCCCAACCGACCGAGGTGGGGTCGTAGCTGGAGTAGACCCAGGCGCCACCGTCGACGGCGGCGGCCATGGAGATGTCCGGGGTGCCGCGGCGAGCGCCGACCACGTTCTTCACGCTGTCCTGGAACGCCGGGCGGGTGAAGACGTGCGACTGACCGCCGCCACCGGCGCCGTGGTCGTTGTACACGCTCTCGGGCTTGACGCGGTCGCCCTTGTCGTTCAGGTGCAGCTGCGTACCACCGACCGAGGTCACCAGCGGGTCGGAGGACGGCCAGGAGTTCACCCGGTACTTGTAGTAGCCCTTGCCGTCCGCGGTGTTGTCGGTCGCGCCGCCGTCACCGGAGGACGCCAGCACCGTCACCTTGTGCTTGGCCGCGTCCTTGAACGCGTAGCGCAGGTTGTTGATGCTGGAGAAGTCGCCCTTGTCGAAGCCCGGGAAGGTGTTCTCGGTGGCCCCGAAGCTCTGGGTGATGACATCGCCGATGTTGTGGTCGATCGCCCACTTCTCGGCGTCCATCATCTCCGGCAGACCGGTGACGCCCTCGGTCTCGGCGACCGCGGTCTCGATCAGGACGATCTTGGCGTCAGGCGCGATGGCGTGCGCCATCTCGACGTCGAGGGTGGTCTCCCCCGCCCAGCCGGTCATGTCGGCGTTCTTGGGGTCCCACGGCGGGACGTTGCCCCACTTCTTGACCTCGACCTTGGTGTGCGGCAGGCCGAACTGCTTGCTGTACACGTCCAGATCGTGCTGGACCGTCGGCGAGCCGAACGAGTCGACTATCACGATCGTGCGCCCCTTGCCGGTGACGCCCTTCTTGTACAGCGGGTTCAGGTTGTACGCCTGACGGTACTGCAGCGGTGTGTAGCAGGCGAGCTTCCACTTCGCCTGGCACTGCTCCGTGGTCAGCGGGCTGCCGACGCCCTTGATCAGGGTGTGACCAGTGATCGCCGGAACAGCCTTGACCTGCGGCGCGGCGGCCGCCGACCCGCTCAGCGGGGAAAGCGCCGCAGCGGCGACCAGGGCGGTGACCCCGGCGGCTGCGGCCACGGCGCGCGGCCGGGGACGAACTCTTCGCATGAACTCTCCTTGTATGGAGGGAAGTCGTACTCAGACGACTGCGGCGATCCCACCTGGCAGGTCATGACCAGGACAAGAGTGTTTTGTTTTTACTATCAAATGCTTTACCTCCCTGCGTGATTCTTTGCCCTCCAATGACCACACCTTGACCGGAATTCACCTACGAAGCGGGACATTCGTCCCCACGGACCACCGCCCCCCTGCCCGTACTTCAAGACGCCGAGGGGCAGTTCCGCGCCCTCGCACCAACACGCCACTACCCGCATGGGCATGATCGGCAATCAGCACGGTGTGTCGTTCGGCACACCGCCGGCGGACAGCGGGCCGACGGGGCGTCACCTCTTCGGTGGCACGCGCAGCGCGGCGTACCCGGGACGGAGCGGGCGTGCGGATACCTTCGCCGCCCACCCCAACTCCCAGGAGACGAGGACCACATGCCCATCACCCGTGCGCCGGGGCGCGCCGCCGCCACCGTGGCGGCCTTCCTGCTTCCGCTCGGACTGGCGGCCCCGGCCGGCGCCGCGCCCGACCCGGTGGGCGGCGAGACCGCCACGGTGGCGCAGAGCCCGGACGGCCACACGTCCGGCAAGCCGTCCTCGGCCCTGGACCGGGTGGCGGACTTCTACGGGGCGTACGTCGACGCCCGCAACGGCGACAACGACACCGCGCTGACGGGCGCGCTGCGCCGCCACTACCTCAGCCAGGCCCTACAGGATCGACTGGCCACCTGGGAGGAGGAGAACCGTGCCGACGGCGTACTTCGGGCGCAGAACGCCCCGCGCGGCTGGCGCGTCAGCTACGCGGGCGGCGGCGACGGGCAGAGCATCGCCACCGTGCGGCTGGCCTGGGGCAGCACGGCGCACCCCACGTACACCTATCTGAGGGTGCGCACCACGCTGTCGACGATGCGGATCAGCGACATCGACGACGCGCCGGACCACTGAGCCCCGACCGCGTGGCTCGCGGTCGGGGCTCGGTGTCACACCGTGAGCGGCGTCAGCCGGTGAACGCCTTGAGCCCGTTCGGGGTGCCGAGGCCGGTCGGGCCGTTGTAGCCCTGGCCGCCGTTGCACAGGTACGACGGGTTGCACGAGCCGTTGGAGCCCGAGGTCACGTTGTTCAGCGCCGACGCGTTCTTGTAGGGGAACGACGCCGGGTTGCTGCCCGAGGACGGCGCACCGGCCAGCGCGTACACGCTGGCGATGATCGGCGACGAGGCGCTGGTGCCACCGACGACCTGCCAGCCGTTCGACTGGTAGGTGTCGTAGACCGCCACACCGGTCGCCGGGTCGGCGACCGCGGAGACGTCGGCCACCGTGCGCTTGGAGCAGCCGGTGTCCTTCTGCCAGCTCGGCTTGGCCTCTACGGTGGAGCAGCCGGAGCCGGTGCCCTCGCCGCCCGCGCTGGTGCCCCAGACCTTCTCGCTCCAGCCGCGCGAGCTGGAGTCCTTGGTCAGCGAGGTGCCGCCGACCGAGGTGACGTTCGGCGAGGCCGCCGGGTACTCCACGCCGAAACCGGAGTCACCCGCCGAGGCGGTGATGACCACACCCGGGTGGTTGAAGTACTGGGTGTCCGCCTGGGCGTCCGAGGCGTCCTCGCCACCGCCGTAGCTGTTGGAGACGAACTTGGCGCCGGACTTGACGGCCTGGTTGACCGCCGCGCCGAGGTCGCTCATGTTCGCCGAGTTCGCCTCGACCAGCAGGATGTTGGCCTTGGGCGCGATGGCCGAGACCATGTCCAGGTCGAGCGAGATCTCACCGGCCCAACCGGCGTCCGCCGTCGGGTAGTTGGTTCCGCCGTTCTGGTCGATCTTCTTGAAGCAGCCGTCGCCGCAGTCCGGCAGCCCGTACTGCTTGCGGTAGGCGGCCAGGTCCTGGGCGGCGTTGGGGTCGTCCTGGGCGTCGACGATGGCCACCGTCTGGCCCGCGCCGTCCCCGGTGAGGTTGTACGCCTTGCGCAGGTCATCGGGGCCGAAGCCCTGCGGGGTGTCGTTGGCGCCCGCCACCTGGTGCTTGACGATGTCGGTGCGCACCAGCCCGAGGCAGGCCATCATGCCCGGCTTGCTGGGCTGCGAACACATCCGCTTGACGTGCGGCTGGTCGGCGGTGGTCGACGCCGCGCCCGCCGGAGCGACGATCGCGTACGTACCGGCGACCAACGCGCCCAGCGACGCCGCCGCGATGGCACCCTTGCGGAATCCGCGCTTACGCCTGTGCGCGGAGGGAGACGATATAGGCAATGAACGGCCCTCCCTGGGGGGATGGGGACTGCGCGCAGGCCACCCGGCCGGGTGGACCGAACCGGACGCGGTCCCGGGAATCGCCACTCGCGCGTGTGCCGCTCCCTGACGTGATTGGGGCACGACAGGGGTGGGGGTAGCACACGGATGGCAGGAACAGGCATGCCCATGACATGCAGCGGAACTGCCACCCCGGCGAGTGGTGTCTGGCGTTCAGGAAGCTAGCCGACCTACCCGCCTCGCGACAAGGCCGCAATGGCCCCACCCGACCCGCGAAACACCCATGTAACCAGGCCACGAGGGCGTCGCGGAAGGGGTGTTCGAGATCCGTAACACTTCGTTCGCCACACCCTCAGCCAACCGCGCACCACCCATGAGGCGTTGCCCCAACTGCGACTACCTGCGGTAATGCGTTCACCAAGGGCAGGCAACGGCTCGACCGGTGAGTCACACCTGACGCGCCATCACCTCTGGCGGACGGCCCGCCGCCCTCACCGCGGAATTACGCAGGATTCCTCAAGAAATAATTTCGCCCGCACCCCGCCGCACGGACACCTGTCTCATACCGCGGATCCACGACAGAGCATCACAAACCACGAGGTACTACAGCAGTCCGGCGCGAGCCGCCTGGATGCCCGCCTGAAACCGGGTCCGCGCACCGAGGGCGTCCATCACCTCGCGCACCCACCGCTGGACGGTGCGCGGTGAGACGCCCAACTGGCGGGCGATGCTGTCGTCGGTGAACCCGGCCGACAGCAGCGTCAGAAGTTCACCCTTGCGGTCCCCCGAGCCGAGTGGCGGACCGCTCGCGTCCGGCACCCTCACCGCCCGGTGCCAGTACGCCTCGAACATCCCGTTCAGCGCGTCCAGCAGGGACGAGGCGCGGACCAGCACGGCGGCCTGCGCCTCGGAGCCGGTGGCCACCGGCAGCATCGCCCAGCGGTCATCCACCATGGCCAGCTTGCACGGGAGTTCCGGCAGCATCCGGGCCTCCTCCCCCGCCGCGACCACCTCGCGGATTTCGGCCAGTCGTCCGGGGGCGCTCACCGAGCCCGCCTCGTACACCGCGCGGATGCGCACGCCGCGGGCCAGCAGGGAGCGCTCCAGCTCGGTGTCGGTGCGCGAGATGTGCGGGGGCTTGTCGAACAGCAGCAGATGCCGCCGTGCGCCGTCCTGCATCTGCCGCCAGCGCTCGGCGATGGCGGCCTGGCCGGTGACCACCTCGACCAGGTCGGCCGCCTGCGGCTGCTGCGCCCGCCGGTAGGCCCGCATCAGTTCGCCCACCCGGCCGCGGGTGCGCAGCAGTTCCTCCTCCCGGCGTAGCAGCAGCGCCTCGATGGCGACGTCGGGCGCCGCGGCCGACCAGCGGGCCGGAGCACCGTCATGCCGGGCCACCAGGCCGTGTTGGGCGAGCGCGGCCAGCAGCCGCTCGGCTCGGTCGGCCGTGATGCCCAACTCCGCGGCAAGACCGGCTGCCGTACAGTGCGGAGAGGCGAGGACACGTAGATAGGTGTTCTGTTCCGCTTCTGGGATGCCAAGGCCTTCGAGCAGACCGCCCGAGGCCGAGCGCATGGGCGCCGACCAGTGGGTTCCGCCTGACACCGTGTGGAAACCGGCTGGGAGCACCCTGACCGCCCTTCGGTTCCGGGCGGGCGAAGCTCGACGAGCGGTACCCGCCACCACCCGCTATTGTGTCATGTTCTCGCCATGGCGGGTTCCGGTTGGCGCCTGACTCTTGAGGGTTCACGCAGGCCACACCCACGATGAACCCCGGTCTGACAGGCCCCCGAACATCGACTCCATCCCCCACAGGAGACCGGTACATGGGCACGAATGCAGGAACCAGACGCAATCGTTTCACCGGCAGAGCGGCGGCCGCGGGTCTGCTGCTCGCCGCCGCGGCTCTCGTCCCGGCGGGTGCCGGGACGTCAGCGGCCGTCGCCTCCACGGGCTTCGGCCCGCACGCGGGCCGCTTCCAGGACAGCAACTGGGGCGGCTACGTCGCCACCGGAAGCTTCAGCACCATAAGCGGCTCCTGGACCGAACCGCACGTCACCTGCAACAGCAGCAACGACCTGTTCGCCCCCTGGGTCGGCCTGGACGGTTACGGCTCGCAGACCGTGGAACAGACCGGTGTGCAGACCGACTGCTCCAGCGGCTCGCCCGTGCTCTCCGCCTGGTACGAGATGTACCCCGCCGCGCCGGTGTACTGGAACGACCCGGTCTCCGAAGGCGACAGCATCACCGCCTCCGTGGTCTCCAACGGCGGCGGCAGCTACACCCTGACGCTCACCGACAACACCAAGGGCTGGACCGAACACGTCGACCAGAACCTCGGCGCGGAGAACGTCAGCGCCGAAGCGGTCATCGAGTCCCCCACCCAGAGCTATCCGTCCTTCAGCCAACTGGACTTCTCCGGTGTGACGGTGGACGGCCAGTCGTTCGACGCGACGAACCCGCAGTCGTTCACCAGCGGCGGCTACTCGCCGGGCCCGCTGTCCGGCGGCTCGTTCTCCATGACACCGGGCGGCGGTCTCGCCCGTACGCCGCACGCGCCCGCCAAACGGCCGAGCGTCATCCGCTACTGACGGCCGACCCGCGTTAGCGTGGAACCACAAGGGGCGCCCGGACCGCGCGACCGGTCCGGGCGTCCCCGCTCGGTCATACGGCGGGCGACACCCGGCCAGTGACCTCGCCGAAGCCCACCCGCCTGCCGTCCGGACCCGGCGCCCAGGCGGTGATGGCCACCTCGTCGCCGTCCTCCAGGAAGGTCCGCGAGGCGCCGCCGCTGAGCCGCAGCGGATCACGGCCGTTCCAGGTCTGCTCCAGCAGGCAGCCGCGCTCGTCGTCGCCCGGACCGCTGACCGTGCCCGACGCGAACAGGTCACCGGTGCGCAGGGATGCGCCGTTGACCGTCATATGGGCCAGTTGCTGCGCCGCCGTCCAGTACATCGTGGCGAACGGCGGGCGGGATACCACCTCTGTGTTCAGCGCCACCTCAAGCCGCAGGTCCAGGCCCCACCCCTCGGACTTGGCGTCGTCCAGATACGGCAGCAGCGGGGTGTCCCTCGCCGGTGGTACGACCCGTGCCGCCTCCAGCGCGTCCAGCGGCACGATCCACGGCGAGACCGACGTCGCGAAGGACTTGCCGAGGAACGGACCCAGCGGCACGTACTCCCACGCCTGGAGGTCGCGCGCCGACCAGTCGTTGACCAGGCAGACGCCGAAGACATGGTCGGCCAGCGCGTCCAGTTCCACCCGCTCCCCCTGCCGCGACGGCGTGCCGACGACGAAGCCGACCTCGGCCTCGTAGTCCAGCCGCGTCGAGGGGCCGAAGACCGGCTGCGGATCGTGCGGCGTCTTGCGCTGACCGGTGGGACGGACCACATCGGTACCCGAGACGACGACCGTTCCGGCCCGTCCGTGGTAACCGATCGGCAGGTGCTTCCAGTTCGGCGTGAGGGCCTCGCCGTCCGGGCGGAAGATCCGGCCGACGGTGGTGGCGTGGTGCTCACTGGCGTAGAAGTCGACGTAGTCGGCGACCTCGAACGGCAACCGGAGTACGACCGAGTGGAGCGGGTGCAGCAGCGGTTCGACGGTGCGCCGGTGCTCGGGCTCGGTCAGCCAGGCGGTCAGCGCGCCGCGCACCCGCCGCCACACCGGCCGACCCGCGGCCATCAGCGGGTTGAGCACGGGCTGGGAGAGGAGTTCCGCGTCCTCGGAGCCGAGCGCGCGGGCGGCGGCGCCCGCGTCGAGCACATGGTCGCCGATCCGCACGCCGATCCGCGCGGAGCCGGGGGCATCGGCGGTGGTGAAGACCCCGTACGGGAGATTGTGCGGGCCGAACGGGCCGTTTACGGCCGCATCCAGCGGGCTGACTTCGGGCATCTGTGGTGCCTCGCCTTCCACGTCGCGGGTGAACGCGGAGGTAAGGCTACGGCCTGAACGCCTTCGGCGGGGGTGCGGGGTTGGGCATCTCACGGTGCCCTGGCAGGCGGGCCTCGGCCACCCGGGTGGTGTCCGCCGCGACGGGCGACGGCTCGACGCCGTGCGGGGGAATGTTCCGCCGGACGGGCTACCAGCGGCGCAAGGCCATCAACCGGCGCCGAACGTCCACACGTTGCTGCTGGAGCCGCGGCTGGCGGTCCCGCGGAGTCTCGGGGGACGGATCGGTGTCGGGGGCAGAGCGTTCGGCGTCCTGGCTCGCGTTCATCGCTGCGCATCCTTAAGCCGGTCGGAGCAGGTGATGGACTTCAGGACGCCCACCCCACGGCTATGGTTCCCCGCCCGGGCGGCCCAGCACCAACAACGCCGCGAGGGCTACCGTGGTCACGGCCCGTGCCGCGACGCCCGCCGGAACGGGCGCCGCGGCACGGCACCTGGTCAGTCGCCGGCGACAGGCGCGTACTTGTACCCGACCCGGCGGACGGTGACGATGCCCGCCCGGTGCTCGGGGCCGAGCTTGCGGCGCAGCCGGGCGACGTGCACGTCCACCGTGCGCCCGTCACCGACGTGGCCGTAGCCCCAGACGGTGTTCACCAGGTGGTCGCGGGTGTGCACCCGGTGCGGATGGGCCACCAGGTGCGCCAGCAGTTCGAATTCGAGGTAGGTCAGGTCCAGCTGGCGCCCGTCGATGCTCGCCGTACGCCGTTCGTGGTCGATGTGGATCGGGTCGTCGGAACCGGCGGGCTCGGCCGCGACCACGGGCGGGGCCTGGTCGGCGGGGACCAGGACCAGGTAGCCGACCATCGGCGGCTGCCCGGCGACAGCGGGCAGGGAGTGCCCGGGAGCGGGCAGCCAGGTGGCGCCCGGTGGCAGGAAGTCCGGCGCCGGGATGACCTCGTCGGGCCTTACGGCGCGCAGCCGCTGGCGGGCCGGGACGGGAGCGTGCAGGGTCTGGGTGTTGGAGATGTTCGGCATGGGGTCTCGGCTCTTTCGCGCGAAGGGACGTGTGGGACGTCGTGCGCGGGGCCGGGCCGTACCGACGGCGATGGCCGTTGGCGATCAGCCGTGGACGCGGGCCCGCGCGGGGATCGCGCGGCAACACAGGCGGTCGAAGTGGTGCGCCTGCCGAGACGGCCAGAACGGCTCAAGGTCACTGCGACCCGTCGCGGTCTCAATCAAGCTGGCCATGGGCCCATTGAACCAGAAAGCCTGTACCCATCGCGCCAGTTGATGTAGGGCACATGTTTCCGGCCGGAAATCCGGCCGATACACGCCGTGCGCAACCGGGGCCGCACATCCGTTCCGCCGGGATTCGTCCCTATGATCCGGACATGACCTGGCAGCGCTCGCTCCGCGAGGCGGTCCGTTCCGGTCTGGCCGTCGAGCGGACCCGGCTGGAGCCGCTGGCGGCACTGCGCGGTGCCGCCGGAGTGGCTGTCGTCGTCGCGCTGGCACTGTGGCTGACCACCCCGGCGTTCGCCGCGTCCTCCGCGTTCGGGGCCTTCGCCGCCGGAATGGCCACTTTCCAGCGCAGTTGGCGGCCGCGCCCGGTGCTGGCGCTCGCCGCCGGCGGCGGACTGGCGTTCAGCACCTTCCTCGGATACCTGGCGGCGGGCCACACCGCCGCGTTCGTCGCCCTGCTGGCGGTATGGTCGCTGGGCGCCGGAACGGCCTGGGCGCTGGGGCCGACCAGCGGCGTGGTCGCCTCACTGACCGTCACGGTGATGCTGGTCGTGGTGACGCTGCCCACCAGCTTGCCGGGGGCGCTCGGGCACGCCGGGGTGATCGCCTTCGGCGGTCTGGTGCAGGCGGCCCTGATCGTGGTCTTCCCGATCCGCCGCTGGGGCGCTCAACGCGACGCGCTCGCCGAGGCCTTCGCCGCGGTGGCGGACTACGCGCGTCGGCTGCGGCACGACCCGATGGCGCCGTTCGACCCGGAGCCGATGATGACGGCACGCAGCGCGGCCACCCTGAGCCCGCGGCAGGCCCGGCGGCGCCCGGCCCAGTTGCGCGGCGTGCGCGCGGTGGCGGAGCGGATCCGGCCGGTGCTGGCCTCGTTGGCGGATCCGGCGCTGGGCGCGGCGGCCGACGGGCCGGAGCGGGAACG
Organism: Streptomyces silvisoli; assembly: GCF_029269905.1. Taxonomy (NCBI): domain Bacteria; kingdom Bacillati; phylum Actinomycetota; class Actinomycetes; order Kitasatosporales; family Streptomycetaceae; genus Streptomyces; species Streptomyces silvisoli. The sequence goes on from NZ_JARJBC010000014.1 coordinate 73,169, forward strand.
GGCGCGCCAGTTGCTCGCCGTCGCCGCCGAGGTACTGGACGCGGTGGCGCACTCGATCCGTACCGGCCGCCCGGTGCGGCTGCCCGGCCAGGTCGCCGCGACCCTGGAGGAACCGGAGGGCGGCTCGCCACTTCGGGGTCCGGCACGGCGGGCGGCCGGACGGCTGGCCGCGCTGCTCGAAGAGGCCGTCGAGGAGGCGAACGGCCCGAGCGCCGCCGACCAGGCAGCCGTGCAGGGCGCGCTGCTGCGCCCGACCGTGCCGAAGCTCCTGCCGCTCGCGCTGCGGGCGGTACGGCGCGAGCTGCGCTGGGACTCTCCGGTGCTCAGGCACGCGGTACGGCTGTCCGTGGTGACGCCGCTGGGTTATGTCCTGGGCTGGGCACTGCCGTTGGGGCACGGCTACTGGGCACCGGTGACCTCGACGGTGGTGCTGCGGCCGGACTTCTCGCAGACGTACGCGCGCGGGGTGGCGCGGTTCGCCGGCACCCTGGCCGGTCTGCTGGTGGCCGGTGCGGTGATGCGGTTCGCCGCTCCGGGGCCGCTGGTCTGCGCCGGACTCGCCGTGGTCTGTCTGGGGTTGATGTACCTGCTGCTGCGCACCGGGTACGCGGTGGCCTCCGCCTGCCTCACGGCGTACGTGGTCTTCCTGCTCGGCATGGCCGGCGTCGGCTGGCACGAGGCGGTCACCGACCGGGTGTTGCTGACACTGCTCGGCGGTGCGCTGGCGATGGCGGCGTACGCGGTCTTCCCGACCTGGGAGACGACGCGGTTGCGTGAGCGGCTGGCCGACTGGCTTGAGGCGACCGGGCGGTACGCGGCGGAGGTGGTCGCCTGCTACGCCCACCCGGCGGACCGCCGCCGCCACCGCCGGGTGCGCGAGGCGCTGCTGGAGTTTCGCTCGGCCCGGCTGGCCTGGGACCAGGCCGTCGGCCGGGCCCGCGTCGAGCCGGTGCGCCATCGCGGACTGTCGCCCCGGGCGAGCGAACTCGCCAAGGACGCACTGACGTTGATGGCCCGCGGTGGAATGCTCCTGGAGGCCCATCTGCCGTCCCGCGACGCGCCCCCGATCCCGGAAGCCGACGCGTTCGCCCAGGCGGTACGCGCGGCGACCGCGTCCGGGTCGGCTGCGATCCGCCAACGCAGCCCGTTCCAACCGTCGTTGAGCACCCTGCGGCAACGGACCGCTGATCCGGCTCTGGCACGGGCCACGGAACTCATCGCGGAAGCGCTGGAGGACCTGGCGAACGCGGTACGGCCGTCCGCAACCGCCGTACGCGAAGAGAGAGGTTCGGGCGCCGCACGGGGGAAGCGGCGCCCGACACCAGAAGCATAGCGGACCGATGGCCCTTACATCTACCCTCGCGTGAAGGGGAGTTGGAGCGTGCGCTCACCACTCACCTGATCGACAGGCCCGAGATCTTCCGGGCGATCACCAGTCGTTGGATCTCACTGGTGCCTTCGAAGACCTCGGCTGGAAGCGGTCATGGTGATACTGCGGCGTACCCACGGCGACCGGCCGCCCGTGGGATCGCCCGGTGTGCCGGCGCCCTCCGGCGGCGCTCCGGGATTCTCGACTCCGACTCCTCCAACACGATCCGGCGGGCGAAGCCGTTCCAGCGAATCGTCTCAGGGGCCGCCTCGTGCGCGTGCTCCAGCGTCGCCAGGGCCACATCGGGCTGGCCGTCGAGGTGATACGCGCGGGCCTGCTCGATCCGATGCCGGGATCGCCGCGGCCGGGACGGGATCACATCCGCTTCGGCCCGAGCTGGCCGAACGCGATCGGCTCGGGGGGAGCATGAGTTGGCACGGCCTTGCCCCTCTCTGAGCAGCTCGTCACTGTCAGGGTAGGTGGCAGGGCCGTTTCGCGTGAGCCGGATGTGAGAGGCCGCGTTGATCGAGGCGGACTCGAAAGGCCCGGGTGCACGATCCACAGTCGGTGATGGCGGCGCTGCACGTTCACCGAGGTCCGGACGCTGGTCGACGAGCACGAGTCGCAGGTGGCGTCGGGTGATGTGCGGGCGGTGCCAGGCGAGTTGGGGGTCGAGGAGAAGGCCCTGACGGCGGAGGCGTGCACGGATGCGGGAGCAGCGGCTGGAACTCGCCGAGTGGCAGCGGGAATGGGTCGCCGCGTACCGGGACAGCCAGCAGTACGCCATCGCCGCCTAGGGCTTCCACTCCGCGGTGTTCGGCAGCGTGAACCGGTGGCCGCAGGGCTCGAAGAAGAGTATGTAGTGCGGGGCGTTGGTCGCCGAGATCGATTCCGCACGCTGGACGCACCTCGGACAGTGCGGCTGCGAGTTGTTGGGCGCGGACTGACGGTTGTGTTCTTCCATCTCGGCACGGAAGATGTCGAACTGCTCGGGGGTGAGCTGGATCGGCTGACTGGGCTGAATCATGGGGTCATCATCTCGCGGTCGCGGGCTGCCTACCCCCCGCCGCGTATCCAGTGGCGAAGCACCCCGAGCGGTCAACTGCGGGAATTCCAGCGGGGCATGACGGCAGCGGGCGGCATGAGTGCGGCCCCGCCGACGGGGGAGACAGCGGGGCCGCAAGTACAGTGTGGCAGACCTGTCTCCCGTTGCTCCGGCGCACCGCCCCACGGCTGCCCCGCCGGGCGCCAAGGCCGGTGGTGCGGGGAGCGAGTTTTCGACCATGTGCGAGTGCCCTTCCGGGACCACCGGAAGGGCACTCGCCGTTCGACCGGCAGCGGGCCGGAAATCGCCTCATGACCTGCGCAGATATCTCACCGGATCGGCAGCCCCGAGATCGTCCGGGCGATCACCAGTCGTTGGATCTCACTGGTGCCCTCGAAGATCGTGTAGATGGCCGCGTCGCGGTGCATGCGTTCCACCGGGTACTCGCGGGTGAAGCCGTTGCCGCCGAGGACCTGCATGGCCTGGGCGGTGACCCACTTCGCTGTCTCGCCCGCGTAGAGCTTGGACATCGAACCCTCGGCGGCGGTGAACGGCTTGCCCGCGGTGGCCATCCAGGAGGCGCGCCAGACCAGCAGGCGGGCGGCGTCGATGCGGGTGCGCATGTCGGCGAGGGCGAAGGCGACGCCCTGATTGTCGATGATGGGGCGGCCGAACTGGACCCGGGTCTTGGCGTAGTCGAGGGCGACCTCGTACGCGGCGCGGGCGATGCCGACCGCCTGGGCGCCGACCGCTGGCCGGGAGGCCTCGAAGGTGGCCATCGCGGCGTTCTTGATCCGCTCGCCGCCGGTGCGCTGCCGCTCCCTGGCGCGGGCCAGCCGCTCGTCGAGCTTCTCCTTGCCGCCGAGCAGGCAGGAGCCGGGGATCCGTACGTCGTCCAGTACGACCTCGGCGGTGTGCGAGGCGCGGATTCCGTGCTTCTTGAACTTCTGCCCCTGGGAGAGTCCCGGCGTGCCCGGAGGAACGATGAACGAGGCCTGGCCGCGGGCACCGAGTTCGCTGTCCACGACGGCGACGACCACATGGACGTTGGCGATGCCGCCGTTGGTGGCCCAGGTCTTGGTGCCGTTCAGCACCCACTCGTCCGTGGCCTGGTCGTAGACCGCGCGGGTGCGCATGGCGGAGACGTCCGATCCGGCGTCCGGCTCGGAGGAGCAGAAGGCGGCGACCTTCACGTCGTCGGCGGTGCCGAACATCTGCGGCACCCAGGTGCCGATCTGCTCCTCGGTGCCGTTGGCGAGCACGCCGACCGCGGCCAGCGTGGTGCCGACGATGGACAGGCCGATCCCCGCGTCACCCCAGAACAACTCCTCCATGGCGACCGGGATGCCGAGGCCGGTGGGGTCGAAGAACGCCTGGGCGTAGAAGTCCATGGAGTACAGGCCGATCTTGGCGGCCTCCTGGATCACCGGCCAGGGCGTCTCCTCGCGCTCGTCCCACTCCGCGGCGGCCGGGCGCATCACGTCCGCGGCGAAGCCGTGCACCCAGTCGCGGACACCTTTCTGGTCGTCGTTGAGCTCCAGCGCGAAGTCGCCCATCGTTCCCCTCCACCTCTTGTTACTTACGGTAACACGCAGTGTGTTACCAGCCGGTAGGGATGTCAACCGCCGATCCGCGCACCGCCGCGCCCGCCTCCGCCCCTGGCACGGCCGCCGGGCGTTGCGGCGTTCGGTGGAAAATGCAGTACGTTGCGCACAGCGTGCGGAATCGAACGGGCGGGGAGGCTCGATGCAGACCAGCCAGCGACTGGACCAGCAGCAAGCGACGGAGAACCGGCGCCGGGAGCTGCTCGAAGCCGCGGACCGGGTGGTGCTGCGCGACGGACCCGAGGCGTCCATGAACGCCATCGCCGCCGAGGCGGGGATCACCAAGCCCATCCTGTACCGGCACTTCGGCGACAAGAGCGGTCTGTACCGCGCCCTCGCCAAGCGCCACACCGACGCGCTGCTGGACACCCTGCGCACCGCGCTGGACTCCCGCACCGCCCGTCGTGACCGGGTCGAGGCCACCCTGGACGCGTACCTGGCGGCAATCGAGGCGCGTCCGCAGGTGTACCGCTTTCTGATGCATCCCACCGAGGACGCGGACGCCGAGAAGGACTTCGACACCAGGCGCTACTCCGCGCCCCTACTGCGCCGACTGGGCGAGGAGTTGGCGAAGATCATCGCCGAGCGGCTCGACCTCGGCCCCAACAGCGAGGAACTGGCCAGGGTGTGGGGCCATGGGATCGTCGGCATGATGCACGGGGCCGGAGACTGGTGGCTCGCCGAACGACCCTGCGAGCGCGCCCAGTTGGTGGCCCATCTCGCCGATCTGCTCTGGGGCCGCCTGGCCGCCGCGGGCGACGTCCCGGGCGGGCCCGGCTTCTGAGGCGTCCTATCCGCCGCGTGCCCACGGTGCGCGGCGGGCGGCGCGCAGGGCACGGCGGCGGCGCAGGCCGGTGAGCCGGTCGGTGAACAACCCGCCGCCCAGGTGGTCGCATTCGTGTTGCAGGCAGCGGGCGAAGAACCCGGTGCCCTCCACCCGTACCGGCGCACCGCCCAGGTCGTATCCCTCCACGATCGCGTGGTCGAAACGCGGGGTGGTCGCGGTGACACCGGGCAGCGACAGGCAGCCCTCCGTCCCGGGGACCACCACACCGTTCGCCTCCGTCAGCCGCGGATTGACCACCGCGCCCAGGTGTCGGCGGTCCTCGTCGTCCGGGCAGTCGTAGACGAACACCCGCGCCGGCACGCCGATTTGGGGCGCGGCCAGCCCCACCCCGTCGGCGGCGTACATCGTGGCGTACATGTCCTCGACCAGCCGCGCCAGTTCGGCGTCGAAGCCGGTCACCTCGGCCGCCGCCGACCGCAGCACCGGGTCGCCGAGCAGCCGCATCGGCCGTACGGCTCCCGAGCTGCCGGGGATCGCTCGGCCTGAGGGTCCGGGACCCGCCCCGGAGGAATGGTGCATGAGCGCAAGGTTACGTCGCCGTGCCCGGCCCCCCGGCCGACCGGGGCTCGCCGTCGTGAGCCCATGTCCACGATGCGAGAACCCAAGGTGTGGCTGTCCGCCGCGACGGCGAGCGAACCGACCGGGCCCAACCGCCCGCGACCCATCGAAGGTCAACCCCCAACGCCCGCCCGAAACAGGGCGTTTCACCCTCCCGGCGGCCGGTCGCACACCTCACTTCGACCCCCGCCTGCCCCGGTACCGGGGCAGCCGCCCGGTGGCGCGGTGCGGGGCCGGGCCGAGGACTCGATAGGCTGATCCGAGACCGAAGCCTCCCGCCCCGGCGGACCGGCGCGGCCCGCGCGGGCAACCCAGCCGCGGTGCGGCACCGGCGGACGCGCTACGCCACCCCCATCCAGGCGGTGGTGGAGGACGCACCCGGAGGCCCGGTGTCGAACGCGAGGAGGATCGAAAGACGATGGCAGGCAACTCGGAGCCGCTGTCGCCGCGGGCGAAGCTGGCCGTGACGGCAGGCAAGGCCGCGGCGGCGGTGTCGCGCGCCGCGGGCCGCGGCAGCGGATCGGTGATCGGCGGCCGGGTGGCCCTCAAGCTCGACCCCGAGCTGCTGGGTCGGCTCGCCGGGCACCTGGACGTGGTCCTGGTGTCGGCCACCAACGGCAAGACCACCACCACCCGCCTGATCGCCGAGGCGCTGCGGGCGGCCGGTCCCGTCGTCTCCAACGCGCTCGGGGCCAACATGCCAGCCGGTATCACCTCCGCCCTGGCGGGCGGCTCGGAGGCCCGGTACGGCGTGATCGAGGTCGACGAGAAGTACCTGGCGGGCGTGGCCCGCGATGTGTCCCCGAAGGCCATCGCGCTGCTCAACCTCTCCCGGGACCAGCTCGACCGCGCGGGCGAGACCCGGATGCTCGCCGAGAAGTGGCGCGAGGGCCTGGCCGGCATCGAGGCGATCGTGATCGCCAACGCCGACGACCCGCTGGTCGCCTGGGCCGCGTCCTCCTGCCCGACCGTGGTGTGGGTGGCCGCGGGCCAGGAGTGGAAGGACGACGCGTGGTCCTGCCCGTCCTGCGGCGGTGTGCTCCAGCGCCCCAGCGACGACTGGTTCTGCGCCGAGTGCGGCTTCCGCCGCCCGCAGCCCACCTGGGCGCTGTCCGGCGACTACGTGGTCGCCCCGGACGGGGTCGCCTGGCCGATCCAGCTGCAGCTGCCCGGCCGGGCCAACAAGGCGAACGCGGCCACCTCCGCCGCCGTCGCCGCGGTCTTCGGCGTGGCCCCCAAGATCGCGCTGGAGCGGATGTACGCCGTGCAGGCGGTCGCCGGACGGTACGACGTGGTCTCCTACCTCGGCCGTGACCTGCGGCTGCTGCTGGCGAAGAACCCGGCGGGATGGTTGGAGACCTTCTCGCTGATCGACGGCCCGCCCGCCCCGGTGCTGCTGTCGGTGAACGCGCGCAGCGCGGACGGCACCGACACCTCGTGGCTGTGGGACGTCGACTACACCCGCCTCGCCGGGCACCCGATCTTCGTGATCGGCGACCGCAAGCTGGACCTCGCGGTCCGCCTTGAGGTGGCCGGACTCCAGTTCCGGGTCTGCGCCGACGTGGACGAGGCGGTGCGCTCGGCTCCCCCCGGCAAGATCGAGGTCATCGCCAACTACACGGCGTTCCAGGACCTACGCCGTACAGTGGGCAACTGACCCACCTACCAGGACTCCTACAGAAGGATTGCGAGCATGAGCGACACCAGCCTGCGCCTGGTGTGGGTCTACCCCGACCTGCTGAGCACCTACGGCGACCAGGGCAACGTCCTGGTGGTGGAGCGCCGCGCCCAGCAGCGGCACATCCCCGTCACCCGTATCGACGTACGCTCCGACCAGCCGATCCCCACCTCGGGCGACATCTACCTGATCGGTGGCGGTGAGGACCGCCCGCAGCGGCTCGCCGCCGAGCGGCTGCGCCGGGACGGCGGACTGAACCGGGCGGTGGGCAACGGCGCCATCGTCTTCTCGGTCTGCGCCGGCTACCAGATCCTGGGCACCGAGTTCATCAACGACCTCGGCCGCCCCGAGCCGGGCCTGGGCATCCTCGATGTGCGCAGCGTCCGCAACGAGGGCGCCCGGCACGTCGGCGACATCATGGGCGACATCGACGAGCGGCTCGGCCTGCCGCCGCTGACCGGCTTCGAGAACCACCAGGGCAACACCGTCATCGGCCCCAGCGCCCGCCCGTTCGCCCGGCTCCGCTTCGGCAGCGGCAACGGCACCGGCGACGGCACCGAGGGCGCCTGGTGCGACACGGTCTTCGGCACCTACGCGCACGGCCCGGTGATGGCCCGCAACCCGCAGATCGCCGACATGCTGCTGAAGTTGGCGCTGGACGTGCACGCGCTGCCGCCGGTCGACGAGCAGTGGTACGAGGCGCTGCGCGCGGAGCGGATCGCCGCCGCGACGCAGGCGCCGGCCTGAGCCGCCGCACGGAGCGTGCCGGTTCCGTCATCCGGACGAAACCGGCACGACGGACCGTTGTTTCCCCCGTATGGATAGGCTGTCGGGGTCCTTCCGGACGACGGGGTCCGGTCGCCGGTTGACTTGCAGGTGCAGGAGTAGCGAGAGCAATGCGTATTGGTGTGCTGACCAGCGGCGGAGACTGCCCCGGACTGAACGCCGTCATCCGGTCGGTGGTGCACCGCGCCGTGGCCGACCACGGTGACGAGGTCATCGGATTCCACGACGGGTGGAAGGGGCTTCTGGAGTGCGACTACCGCAAGCTGGACCTGGACGCGGTCAGTGGCATTCTCGCTCGTGGCGGCACCATCCTCGGCTCGTCCCGGGTGCAGCCCGCGCATCTGCGTGACGGTGTCGAGCGGGCCAAGGGCCACGTCAAGGACCTCGGCCTGGACGCGATCATCCCCATCGGCGGTGAGGGCACGCTGAAGGCGGCCCGGCTGCTGTCGGACGCGGGGCTGCCGATCGTGGGCGTGCCGAAGACCATCGACAACGACATCTCCTCGACCGATGTCACCTTCGGCTTCGACACCGCGGTGATGGTGGCGACCGAGGCGCTGGACCGGCTGAAGACCACCGCCGAGTCGCACCAACGAGTGCTGATCGTCGAGGTGATGGGCCGCCACACCGGGTGGATCGCGCTGCACTCGGGCATGGCGGCCGGTGCGCACGCGATCGTGGTTCCGGAGCGGCCGTTCGACATCGAGGAGTTGACCGAGCTGGTCGGCAAGCGGTTCGCGGCGGGCAAGAAGTTCGCGATCGTGGTGGTCTCCGAGGGCGCCAAGCCGCGCGAGGGCTCGATGGCGTTCGAGACCGGCGGCACCGACATCTACGGGCACGAGCGGTTCGCCGGAGTGGCCCGGCAGTTGTCGGTCGAGCTGGAGCAGCGGCTCGGCAAGGAGGCGCGTCCGGTGATCCTCGGCCATGTACAGCGCGGCGGTACGCCCACCGCCTACGACCGGGTGCTGGCCACCCGGTTCGGCTGGCACGCGGTGGAGGCCGCGCACAACGGCGACTTCGGCATGATGACGGCGCTGCGCGGCACCGACATCGTGCTGGTGCCTCTTGCCGAGGCGGTCGACCATCTGAAGACGGTGCCCGCCGAGCGGTACGTCGAGGCGGAGTGTGTGCTGTAGCAGTGCGATTCGGATGAGCGTTCAACGAGCCGCCCCCGCCCGAAGCCTCGGGAGGGGGCGGCTCTAGTCTGGTGCGGGCGCATCGGTCGAATCGGTTGCAAAGGGGCGCCCCGCGCTAGGTGCGACAGGAGAGTTGCGGATGGATCACAGCGGGCACGGCATGTCGGGCATGCACGGCATGCACATGGACATGGATATGCCGCCGTTCACGCTGGCGCGGGGCCTGCAGTTCAGCGGGGACCCGTTCTTCCTGATCGGCTGTCTGCTGGCCCTCGGCCTGTACGGCTGGGGCGTGGTCCGGCTGCGCAGACGCGGCGACCAGTGGCCGGTGGTCCGCACGGTGGCGTTCGCGGCGGGTGTGCTGACCGTGGGCGTGACGATGTGCACCAAACTGAACGACTACGGCATGGTCATGTTCAGCGTGCACATGGTGCAGCACATGATCATCAGCATGCTCTCCCCCATCCTGCTGCTGCTCGGCGCGCCGGTGACGCTGACGCTGCGGGCGCTGCCCACCGCGGGCCGTGGCCGCAAGGGGCCGCGCGAACTGCTGGTGGCCCTGCTGCACAGCCGCTACATGCGGGTCATCACGCACCCCGCGTTCACCATCCCGCTGTTCATCGCGAGCCTGTACGCGCTGTACTTCACCCCGCTGTTCGACCTCCTGATGGGCAGCAAGGTCGGGCACATCGCGATGATGGTGCACTTCCTGGCGGTGGGCCTGGTCTTCTTCTGGCCGATCATGGGGGTGGACCCGGGACCGCACCGGCCGGGGTACGTGATGCGCATCCTGGAGCTGTTCATGGGGATGCCGTTCCACGCGTTCTTCGGCATCGCGCTGATGATGGCCAGCCAGCCGATGATCAAGACGTTCGAGCATCCGCCCGCCTCGCTCGGCGTGGACCCGCTGTCGGACATGCACGCGGGCGGTGCGATCGCCTGGGCGTTCAGTGAGATCCCGTCGGTGCTGGTACTGATCGCGCTGGTCATGCAGTGGTACTTCTCCGAGCAGCGGCAGTCCCGGCGCAAGGACCGGGCGGCGGACCGCAACGGCGACCAGGAGCTGGTGGCGTACAACGCCTATCTGGCCTCGCTCCAGGGACGCGGTCGCTGACCCGGCGCGCGTTATCCGTCGTCGCCCCGTAGCGGTAGGGACCGCTGCGGGGCGACGATGGTTTCGGAGGTGGCTGGGGCGATGCCGGGATCCGCGAAGGCGATGACGGTGTGCACGTTGGTGGTCCTGGTGGTGGTCACCGCGTACACCGTGGCGCTGGGCAGCAACGGGTGGCTGTGGTTCGGCTGGGTGGTGCTGGGGCTGCTGACCACGGGCACCGCGCTGACCCGGCGGACCTGAGGAGGCGTCCGCAGTGTTCTATTACGTTCTGAAGTACGTGGTGCTCGGGCCGCTGCTGAAGCTGCTGTTCCGGCCGCGTATCGAAGGGCTGGAGAACATTCCCGAGGAGGGTCCGGCGATCATCGCGGGCAATCACCTCTCCTTCTCCGACCACTTCCTGATGCCCGCGGTGCTGCCGCGCCGGATCACCTTCCTCGCCAAGCAGGAGTACTTCACCGGTCCGGGCCTGAAGGGCGCGCTGATCGCCTCGTTCTTCCGCAGCGCGGGCCAGATCCCCGTGGACCGCACCGGCGGGAAGGCGGCGCACCCGGCCGTCGCGGAGGCGCTCGGGGTACTGGAGCGCGGTGAGCTGATGGGCGTCTACCCCGAGGGCACCCGATCGCACGACGGACGGCTCTACAAGGGCCGCACCGGAGTGGCGGTGATGGCGCTCCAGGCGCGCGCGCCCGTGGTGCCGTGCGCGATGATCGGCACCTTCGAGATCCAGCCGCCGGGGCGGCTGGTGCCGAAGGTCCGCCGGGTGACGATACGGTTCGGCAGGCCGCTGGACTTCTCCCGCTTCGAGGGGATGGAACACGACCGGTACGTGCTGCGCTCGATCGTCGACGAGATCATGTACGCGATCATGGAGTTGTCCGGTCAGGAGTACGTCGACCGCTACGCCCCCGACGTCAAGGCCGAGTCGGAACACGGCGGTTCCACCCACCACCTGCGCAGGCCCGCCTAGCGGCCACGGGTCCGCCCGTCGAGAACAGCGGTTGACGCGACGGCCGTTCCGCGTCCCGTCCCGTGATCCCGCGGGCGGTTGCCGGTACGCCGTGGTCGCCCCCCCCACATCCGATGGTGCTCGATCTGTCCGAGGCCGAACGGGAGTTGGGCTACCGCCCGGTAACCAGGGTACTTCGAATCGCTCCCGGCCACCGCCGAGTGGACCGGGGCGCACCGGGCGGCCGGGGCTGGCGCGTCGTCTCCGGCGGGCCGACCGAGATCCTCCCCGGCCACGAGTTGTTCGACAACCCGTCCGAGGACCGCTGGTTGCGCGGCTTCCTCCGCGGCTGGCCGGTCAACGGAAGTCGCGCCAGGGCCACTTGAATCCGCCGCGCATCACCCGTACGTGGCCGAACACCGACCGCCCGGTGATCCGGACGACGGGACCGTCCTCGCCCTGCGGCCCCTTGCCGCCGGGCAGTGAACGCTTGCCGAACAGGGCGGTGCCGGTGTCGTAGACCCGCGCGTTGTCCGGCACCAGGATCTCGATCTTGCCGCCGAACGAGTTCGCGTCGATGACCACCTCCCGCCGGGTGAAGACGGCGTGCCGCAGGTCGATCACCGCGGCGCCGAAGGTGGAGCGGACCTCGGTGAGCGGCGGTACCGGCCACTGGCCACCGCGGCGGATCTTGCTGAACACTGCCGTGACCGGCGCGGCGTCGAGGTGCGCCGCGGGCGCCGGTTCGGCGGCGGGCACGGGCAGGTCCCGGGTGATCGGGGCGAGATCACCGACGGTACGGGAGGCGTAGACCGCCTCAAGCCGCTCGGCGTGCTCCTCGGGTGCCAGCCGTCCGGTGGCCAGCGCGTCCGCGAGAACGGCGGCCACCCGGTCCCGCTCCTCGTCGGAGGCGCGCAGATCGGGCGCGGCACCGGGCAGCTTGGCCAGTCGGGCGGGTTCCGGGTCGGGTACGGGGGCCGATGCGGACATCAGGTCTTCCTCTTCCACGGCGTGCGCGGACTACGACGAGACTCACGTTATATCGCGATACCCGCGACTGGCAATACACGTCGCCATGCCCTGCCGCACGCCGCCCTCCGCCCCCGAAGACGACGGTGCCGCGCTCCTGTTCAGGAGCACGGCACCACATCAACCGCGTTCAAACAGGAGTCACTTGGCGTTGGGCACCGGTACGGCGTGCGGGCCGCAGGTCACGTCGTGGCCGTCGAGCCGCCCGTCCACGAAGTAGGCGGTCACCCGGTCGTTGACGCACGGGTTCACCAGGCCCGTCACACCGTGCGAGCCCGCGCCCCGCTCAGTGATCATCTCCGAGCCGGCCAGCCTGCGGTGCAGCTCCACCCCGCCGGAGTACGGGGTCGCCGCGTCACGCGTGCTCTGCACGATCAGCACGCTCGGCAGCCCCTGGCGCGAGCGGACGTCGACCGGGGTGTGCTGCGGCTGGGTCCAGGTGGCGCACGGCAGGTTCATCCACGCGTTGGACCACGTCATGAACGGGTACTTGGCGTTCAGCGCGGTGTTGTCCCGGTCCCACCGCCTCCAACTGGTGGGCCAGTGCGCGTCGTTGCACTCCACGGCCGTGTAGACGGCGTTCGAGTTCTCCGCCGCCGCCGCGTTCGTGTAGTCCGGTCCCGCCGCCTTGACCAGCGGCCGGGCGTCACCCGCGACGTACTTGCCCCACGCGTCGGCGATGATCGGCCAGTACTGGTCGTAGTAGGGCGCGTTCTGGAAGAAGGAGATCAGCTCGGCCGGGCCGACGACGCCGCCGATCGGCTGACGCTTGGCAGTGGCACGCAGCCTCAGCCACTGCTGCTGGACCTTGGCCCGGGTGCCGCCGAGGTGGTACACGCTGTCGTACCGGGCGACCCAGTTCTCGAAGTCCTTCCACCGGCCCTCGAAGGCCACATCCTGGCTGAGGTTGTTCTGGTACCAGATGTCCTTCGGGTCGGGATCGACCACGCTGTCCACCAGCAGGCGGCGCACATGGGTCGGGAACAGCGTCGCGTAGACCGCGCCCAGATACGTGCCGTACGAGACGCCGAGGTAGTTGAGCTTCCTGTCACCGAGCGCGGCGCGGATGACGTCCATGTCGCGGGCGGTGTTGGGCGTCGTCATGTAGCGCAGCAGCGCCCCGCTGCGCTGCGCGCACCCGTTCGCGTACTCCTTGGCCAGCTTGCGCTGCGCCAGCTTGTCGGCCGCGTCCGCGGGTACCGGGTCGGCCTTGGGGGCCTTGGCGAACTCGCGCGGGTCCTCGCAGCTGATCGGGGCGGAGCGCCCGACGCCGCGCGGGTCGAAGCCCACGAAGTCGTAGGCCTGGGCGATCTTGGTCCACAACGGGTTCTTGGTGGTGACCCGGGTCGGGAACTTCATCCCGGAGCCGCCCGGTCCACCCGGGTTGTACACCAGCGAACCCTGGCGCTGAGCCGGGGAGCCGGTACTGCGGACCCGGTCCACGGCGAGCTTGATGGACGGCCCGTCGGGGTTCGCGTAGTCGATGGGAACCGTCACATACCCGCACTGGACGGGAGACTTGAGCCCCCACGCGGTCGGGCAGTCGGTCCAGTGGACACCGGCCTTCGCGGCACGTGCTGCCGCGGCGCCCACCCCGCGCGCCTCGGCACTCACCCCCTGTGCGGCACCGCCCGGCGCGAGGTCCCCGGCGGTGGCCACGGGAGCCGCGGCGATGGTACCCGCGAGCAGGGCCCCGGTGGCGCCGAGCACGGCAATGCGTCTCAAAGAATTTCCCCTCTCTGCTGGAGTGCCGCTGACAGCGGCACCGATCAAGCAGGTGCAAGAGGATCTTGGCGTTCGGTCACAGGATCGGCACAGGCGTTCCCAAGGATTCTTTACCATTTCGTAAGACTCGATTGCGGGTTGACTCACCGCCATCCCAGCGCCGCCGCTTGGCGTAGAGCAGCCGACCAGCGGCGGCGGCTACCCCGCCGAGGGCGCCACCGCCGCGTGGCCGGCGTCCAGCAGTCGACGTGCCGTCAAGGCGTCCTGGGCCAGCGCGGTTACCAGGACGGCCGGTCCGGCGAGCGGGGTGAGCACCGCCTCCCCCTCGGCCGGGTCGGACGGCAGCGCCGCCGCGGGCGGGGCGTGCTCCTCGAAACTCGGCTCCACGACGAGGAGTTGGCCCATCGCCCGGTACCGGTCGAGCACCGCGGGTCCCGACCATCCCGGCGCCCCGGGACCGACGGTGACCTCCTGGTCGAGCAGCGTCCGGCCGCCCCCGCGTACGGTCAGCCTGCTCGCCAGCCGTCCCGGCTGCTCCCCCGCCCGGCCCAGCACCAACTCCTCACGCAGCACGAGCCGGGCCCCTTCGGCCAGCTCCACCCAGGTGGTCATCGCCAGATCGCTGCCGGCCGCCGCGATCAACGGCTCCGGCAACCAGCGCAGCTCCGCGCCCGCCCCCACGGTCAGCCGCACGTCGTACCCGGCGCGCGCCCCGTTCCGCCCCGGCAGTGAGACCGTGGCCGCCGCCGAGCCCACCGTCAGCCGTGCCCCGGGCAGCACCCGTGCCCGGAGCGAGAGGTGGTCGCCGCCCAGCGGCGCGCTCATCGCCCCGACCACCGTGACCTGGGCGGCACCCGGCCGGGCCGAACGAGTGCGGCGCAGCGCCAGCGGCCCCGCCCCGTCGAGCACCGGCAGCGCCGTGCCGCCACGGCCGTCCGGAGTGGCCACGATCCGCGCGGTGGCGCGCACCCCGCCGGGAGCGGCGCAGGGCAGCGCGACGGTGGTCATACCGCCGCCGCGGTCCACCCGGCGAGCCGCTCACGGACCCAGCCGATCACCGGAGCGATGCCGTCCGGTTCGGTCAACGCGGTGAAGGCGACGGGCAGTTCGCCCCGCTGCGCCTTGGCGTCCCTTGCCATCACCCCCAGGTCGGCGCCGACCAGCGGCGCCAGGTCGGTCTTGTTGACCACGAGGAGGTCGGCGGTCGAGACCCCCGGGCCGCCCTTGCGCGGGATCTTGTCGCCGCCCGCCACGTCGATCACGAAGATCTGCGCGTCGACCAGCCCCTTGGAGAAGGTGGCGGTGAGGTTGTCGCCGCCGGACTCCACAAGCACCAGGTCCAGCGGACCGACGCTCTCCTCCAGGTCCTCCACGGCTTCGAGGTTGGCGGAGATGTCGTCCCGGATGGCGGTGTGCGGGCAGGCGCCGGTCTCCACCGCGGTGATCCGCTCGGGCGGAAGAACGGCGTTACGGAGCAGGAACTCGGCGTCCTCCCGGGTGTAGATGTCGTTGGTGACCACGGCGATGGACAGTTCGTCGCGCAGTTGGCGGCAGATCGCGGCGACCGTCGCGGTCTTCCCGGAACCGACCGGTCCGCCCAGCCCGATCCGCAGTGCCCGGCGAGTGCCGTCGGGCCGCTCGGTCGGGGCGCCCGAAGACGTGGGCGCGCCGCGCTTCCCTGAAAGGGCGCTGGCGGGCGATGCGTGGGTGTGCCGCTGGGGGTAGGTCTCGGGGTGGTCCAGGTGCATGGTCGGCTCCGGGCGGTGGGGTACGGGTGGGCTAGGAGGCGAAGAGGCGGACGGGCCAGGCGGCGTGCTGTTCCGCGGCGATCTCCAGCAGCGGCGCGGAGGCGGCCGGTAGCGCGTCGACATCGCTGTCGAGCGCCGACTCGGCGGCCAGCACGGCCTGTTGGGCGACATGGTCCAGTTCGGGGGCGAGCCGGGCGAGCACGGCGGTGGCGTCGAACGGATCGAGGCTGAGCAGCCGCACCGCCGCCGTCGCCGGTCCGCTGACCGCCTCGTACGCCGCCGCGTACGCCGCGTCCAGCGGCCCGAGTCCGGCCGCGGCGGCGGCCAGTCCGAGGACCACCGGCTGGTGGACGCCGCGCGGTCGGGCCGCCGCCAGTGCGTCGAGGGCGGGCGACGGCCAGCAGGCGCGCGCCGCCCGCATCAACTGGCGGCCGAGCTTGCGGCCGGTCGCCCGCAGCGCGGGCGAGGGGGTGCGGGCGTCGGCTGCCTCGTCCAGCAGCAGCGGATCCACGCCCGCCGCCGCGGCGGCGGCGAGTGCGGCGGCGACCAGCCCGGCGGTGCCCAGCCGTCCCCGGCAGAACGCCTCCAGGGACACCGCGTCGTGCACCCGTCCGGCCGCCACCGCGGCCTCGGCGCCACCGGAGTGGGCGTGCCCGCCCGCCGGAAAGCGGCCATCGGCGAGGACCAGCAGCGCGGCGCGGCCGGTCGTCGTGGTCGTCATGCCGTGTCCTCGCGCCTCAGAACAGGAAGTAGCGCTGGGCCATGGGCAGTTGGGCGGCCGGCGCCGGATCGATGACCTCCCCGTCGATGCGCACCGTGAAGGAGTCCGGGTCGACCTCCACCCGCGGCAGCGCGTCGTTCTGCCGCATGTCCGCCTTGGTGACGGCGCGGGTGCTGCCGATGGCGGTGAACCGCTTGCCGAGGTCCAGCCGGTCGGCGAGTCCGGCGTCGAGCGCTGACGAGGTCACGAAGTTGACCGAGTTGCCGCCCGGCGCCCGGCCCGTCGCGCCGAACATCGGCCGGGGCAGCAGCGGTTGCGGGGTCGGGATGGAGGCGTTGGCGTCGCCCATCTGCGCGTACGCGATCTGCCCGCCCTTGATGACCAGTTGTGGTTTTACGCCGAAGAACGCGGGCTCCCACAGCACGAGGTCGGCGAGCTTTCCCTCCTCGACCGAGCCGATCTCGCGGTCGAGGCCCTGGGCTACCGCGGGGTTGATGGTGTATTTGGCGACATATCGACGAGCACGCTGGTTGTCCGCCCGGCCGTCGCCGGGCAGGGCGCCCCGGCGCTCCTTCATCACATGGGCGGTCTGCCAGGTGCGGAGCACCACCTCACCGATCCGGCCCATCGCCTGTGAGTCCGAGGAGATGATGGAGATCGCGCCGAGGTCGTGCAGTACATCCTCGGCGGCGATGGTGGACGGCCGGATACGGGACTCGGCGAAGGCCAGGTCCTCGGGCACCGTCGGGTTGAGGTGGTGGCAGACCATCAGCATGTCGAGGTGCTCCTCAACGGTGTTGATGGTGTGCGGTCGGGTCGGATTGGTCGAGGACGGCAGTACGTTCGGCCGGGAGACCACCGTGATGATGTCCGGTGCGTGGCCGCCGCCCGCACCTTCCGTGTGGTAGGCGTGAATACCGCGTCCGGCGATCGCGGCCAGGGTGTCCTCCACGAACCCGGCCTCGTTCAAGGTGTCGGTGTGGATGGCGAGTTGCGCCCCGCTGGCCTCGCAGACCGTCAGGCAGGCGTCGATGGCGGCCGGGGTGGCGCCCCAGTCCTCGTGCACCTTGAAGCCGATGACTCCGGCGCGCAGCTGGTCGTACATCGACTCGGCGCTGACCGTGTTGCCCTTGCCCAGCAGGCCGATGTTGACCGGCGAGCAGTCCAGCGCCTGGAACATCCGCTCAAGGTGCCAGGCCCCCGGGGTGATGGTGGTGGCCTTGCTGCCCTCGGCCGGGCCGGTACCGCCGCCGACCAGGGTGGTCACCCCGGAGGACAGCGCCTCGTCGACCAACTGCGGGCAGATGAAGTGGACATGCGCGTCGATGGCGCCCGCGGTGACGATCCTGCCGTTTCCGGCGATGATCTCCGTCTCCGGCCCGATGACCAGTCCCGGATGGACGCCGTCCATGGTCTCGGGATTACCCGCCTTGCCGATGGCGGATACACGTCCATCGCGGATACCAATATCGGCCTTGACGATCCCCCAGTGGTCGAGGATCACCGCGCCGGTGATCACGGTGTCCGGTGCCCCCTGCGCCCGGGTGACCCTGGACTGTCCCATCGACTCGCGGATCACCTTGCCGCCGCCGAAGACCGCCTCGTCGCCGCAGTTGCCGGGCCCGCCGGACAGGTCCCGCTCGATCTCGATCAGCAGGCTGGTGTCGGCGAGCCGGATCCGGTCGCCGGTGGTGGGGCCGAACAGGTCGGCGTACCCGGCGCGGTCGAGCCGGACCGGCGGCTGAACGGACTCAGTCATCCAGTGCCCCCGCCGTCTGGCCGCGCAGTCCCGCGACGATCCGGGCGCCCGCGATGGGCACCAGTGCGACCTCGACCGGGATGCCGGGCTCGAAGCGTACGGCGGTGCCCGCGGCGATCCCCAGGCGCAGCCCGTGGGCGGCGGCCCGGTCGAAGCCCAGTGCGGTGTTGGCCTCGGCGAAGTGGTAGTGCGAGCCGACCTGTACCGGTCGGTCGCCGGTGTTGAGCACGGTGAGCCGGGTGATCGGCCTGCCCTCGTTGAGGGTTACCGGCGCGTCGGCGAGGAGGATCTCTCCGGGGATCATGAAGTGCCCTGTCCTGTCAGCCGGTTCAGACGATCGGGTCATGGACGGTGACCAGCTTGGTGCCGTCCGGGAAGGTGGCCTCGACCTGTACCGAGTGCAGCATCTCCGGGATGCCGTCCATCACCTCGCCCCGGGTGAGCACCTTGCGGCCGGAGGCCATCAGTTCGGCGACCGTGTTGCCGTCCCTGGCGCCTTCCAGTACGTGCGAGGTGATCAGCGCCACGGCCTCCGGGTGGTTGAGCTTCAGCCCCCGGGCCCGTCGCCTCTCCGCCACATCGGCCGCGACATGGATCAGCAGGCGCTCCTGCTCATGCGGAGTCAGTTGCATGCGCACACCTCACAGTTGACCTGGTGACCGACCGGAGCACTTGGCGCGATCGCCCCTCCCGGGACGGCACCGCCCGCACTGTACCCCCGGCGAAACCGCACTTGACCTGCCGCTTCCCAGGATTTTGCAGGGTGGTTACGCCATGGGTTCGGCGCTGTTTCCACCGCGTAAAGGACGCCCCCGTAAGGGGTTTCGGGCGGTCAGGTGGTGTCGCGGCGGGGCGTCCCCGGGTCGATGTGCTGGGCGGCGATGCCGAAGCGGCGGCGTTCGCCGGTGGCGGACGCGCCGGGGACCTGGGTGGAGACGGTGCTGATCACCGGCTCCTGGCTCTGCTCGTCGCCCTCTTCGAGTCGCCGCAGGTCAGCGGCGGACACCAGGGCGACGAGGGGCTTGCCGTGCCGGGTCACGACGACCCGTTCACCGCCGTAGACCACGCGGTTGATCAGTTCCGCGAGTTCGGCTCGGGCTTGTGTCACCGGAACTTCGTGCGCCATGCTCCCATCATAGCGGGATGTACGTCCTGTACATTTTTTACAGACGAACCACTTCCTGGCCTCACGGCAGGATGGTTCCCAGCGGCGCGCCTGCGCCATGGAGGTGTGGAGCATGATCCGGCCAACCGCCCGATATGTCCTTCCGGAGTTCACCGAACGCACCACCCACGGCCTGCGCACCATGGATCCGTACTCCAAGCTGCTCTCCGAGCGGGTGGTCTTCCTCGGCGCGCCCATCGACGACACCTCGGCGAACGATGTGATGGCGCAGCTACTGCACCTGGAACACGCCGCTCCGGAACAGGACATCCAGCTCTACATCAACTCGCCTGGCGGATCGTTCACCGCGATGTCGGCGGTCTACGACACCATTCGGTTCATCACCTGCGACATCCAGACGGTCTGCCTGGGCCAGGCGGGCTCCGCCGCGGCCGTACTCCTGGCGGCGGGCACCGCGGGCAAGCGGCTGGCACTGCCCAGCTCGCGGGTGTTCCTGGAGCAGCCGGGCATCCCGGAGCCGGTCCGCGGCCAGCCCTCCGACCTGGAGATCCAGGCCGACGAGATCCGTCGGCAACGAGAGCTGACGGAGCGACTGCTCGCCGAGCACACCGGCCAGCGGTTGGAACGGATCCACGACGATCTGGAACGCGTCACGGTCCTCGACGGCCCCGGCGCCGTGGCGTACGGACTGGTGGACCACCTGGCCCGCGACCGCAAGGCCGCCCTGTCGCTCAGGGAGCGGTGACCGCCGGTGCTCCCCGAACTACCGCGGCTGCCCGCGCTCACCCGTGCGGAGGGCGCCCTGGTGGACCGGTACCTGGAGGCGGTCGACCTGCTGGGCAGGATCAACCCGGCCCGCTGCACCGACACGTACTCCGCGCTGCGTGCCGCCCAGGCCCTGGTGGGCACGGCGAACGGGCTGCGCGAGGCGCTGGAGCTGATGCACGAGCGCGGCGAGCACGAAGTGCACGGCCCGGCCCTGGTGCGGGCGCTACAGGTGCTGGACGGCGAACGGCGCTCCCGGCTACCGGCGATCCCCGCCCCACCACTCTGACGGGCTATTCCTGACCGGTATCCCAAAAAAGCCGACAACGGCTTCGTTTCGGCCTCTTCCGGTCGTCGGGGTTCCCGAACGGAGCATCTTCCGGTCGGATTTGATGCGTTTCATGGGTAATGATCCCTGCGACGACAAGCCCCCGCCACAGCGACGGGGCGGTCCGGGCGGACGCCGAGTCCTGCCGCCGCCTGGATGCCGAGTCGACACCACAACGGCAGGAGCGGAGGACCCAAGCAGTGCGGGGTCGTTCCGGAAGGTGACGGCCCCTAGGGGTGAAGCCGCCACGGCGGCCGGGCAACTTCGCCAGCCCGAACCCGACAGGCCATCCTTCGTAGGCGGACGACGAAGGGGTGCCCCATGAGTGCGCCGATAATGCCGTCCGTTCTGCTCTCCCGCGCCGCAGCGACCGTGGCACTGGTCACCGCCGCCCTGGCCGGAACCCTCGTGGCCCCGGGTCTCGCGCAACAGGCGAGCGCCAACCCCGTATCCATCCGGGCCCTGAAGATCGCCGCGTCCAAGCAGGGCTCCCCCTACCGGTGGGGCGCCACAGGCCCGTACAGCTTCGACTGCTCGGGACTGACCTCCTACGCCTTCCGCAAGGCGGGCCGCCGACTACCGAGAACCGCGGCTGCCCAGTACTACCGGACCCGCCACGTCTCCGCCAGCGCCCGCCGCCCGGGTGACCTGGTCTTCTTCCACCACGGAGGTTACGTCTACCACGTCGGTGTCTACGCGGGGCACAACAGGATCTGGCACGCCCCCAGGACCGGAACCCGAGTACGCCTGGAAAGGATCTGGACCCGCCACGTCTGGTACGGCCGGGTGCGCTGACCCGGTGCGGCCCGGGGACCCCGACGGCGGCCACCGTCGCGGCGCCCCGGGCCGAGCCGTACTCCAGGCCCTCAACCGGCCGCAGGAGCAGGAATCCGGTGGAACCGCGGGCCCCAACACATCGCGCTACGGCATGGGTTCGCACTCCCGATCCCATAACTCGCCCCGCTCGCCGGACAGTACGGGCCAAGGCAGTGCGATCCAGACGGTCTTGCCGCCCTCCGGCCGCGGCGCCACGGACATCCGGCCGCCGGACTCCGCCGTCAGGTAGCGGATGATGGACATCCCCCGTCCGTTGTCCTGCTGCACCGCCGCGGGCAGCCGTTGCGGCCAGCGCGGATGGCTGTCACTGACGCCGATCCGCAACCGCTCGTCCCGGTCGAGCAGCAGATCGACGGTGAAGGTCGGCGACTGGCCGAGGGTGTGCTGTACGGCGTTGGTCGCCAACTCCGAGACGATCAGCCGCACCGTGTCGGCGGCGGGCGCGGTGTCCGGCAGCCCCCACTCGCCAAGGACCCCGGTTACGTATCTGCGCGCCACCGTCACCGAGGCTGGATCGCTCGGCAGGGTGACGGATGCTTCCTGGTGATCTGCCATGGCGACACTGTCCCTCTTCCGCCGGCTCGGACTCCGCTCGCGGACCGTCCGCAGCGGTGCCGACCGTGGATATGTCAGTGGCACGACTACGGACAGTTGCTTTTCTCAGAGTGCGATCCATGCTGCCGTCGACCCGGGTGATCCGCCAAGCACTGCTTTGCTCTGTCCCTCAAAGCAGTGAACTCTGCTGGGTAATAGCGCAGTAGAGAGTTGGGGGCGCACTCAGCGGGAGCCGTCGGGAGCAGTGCGGATGATCACCTCGCAGGCTTTCGAGATGTCACTCACCGTCATATCCGCGCGAGCGGACAGCCGTAGCCGCGAGATCCCGTCCGGCACGGACGGCGGACGGAAGCAGCCGACCGCGACCCCCGCCGACCGGCAGTCGGCGGCCCAGCGCACCGCGGCGTCCGGCCCCGGCGCCCGCACCGACAGCACACAGGCGTCCGGTGCGGCCGAGTCAAGCCCGGCCGAGGTCAACCGGCGGTGCACTTCACGGGCGACGGCACGGGCGCGCGCCGCCCGGCCCGGCTCCCCGCGCAGCAGGCGCAGCGCGGCCAGCGCCCCGGCCGCGGCGGCCGGGGCGAGCCCGGTGTCGAAGATGAACGTCCGCGCGGAGTTGACCAGGTGTTCGATGACCCGCGCCGGGCCGAGCACGGCGCCCCCCTGGCTGCCCAGCGACTTGGAGAGGGTGACCGTGCACACCACGCCGGGCGCGCCGGAAAGTCCCGCCGCCGCCACCGTGCCCCGGCCGCCGTCGCCCAGCACCCCGAGTCCGTGCGCGTCGTCGACCAGCAGTGCCGCGCCCGACTCGGCGCAGACCGCGGCCAGTTGGGGCAGCGGCGCGGCATCGCCGTCGACCGAGAAGACCGAGTCGGTGATGGCCAGCGCGCAACCCGCGTACCCGTCGAGCGCCTTGCGGAACCCCTCCGGCTCGCGGTGCGGTACGACGACGGTCTCGGCGCGGGCCAGACGGCAGCCGTCGATCAGTGAGGCGTGGTTGGCGGCGTCGGAGACGATCAGCGACCCCGGCGGGGTGAGCGCGGTGACCGCGGCGAGGTTGGCGGCGTATCCGGTGGCGAAGACCAGGGCCGCCTCGAAACCGCAGAACGCGGCGAGCTCCGCCTCCAGTTCGGCATGCAGCTCGGTGGTTCCGGTGACCAGCCGCGACCCGGTCGAGCCCGCGCCCCACCGCACCGCGGCCCGCGCCGCGGCATCCGTGACCTCGGGGTGCCTGGCCAGCCCCAGATAGTCGTTGCTGGCCAGGTCGAGCAGCTCCGATTCTGCGGGCCGGGGGCGCAGCGTACGGACCAGCCCGGCGCGCCGGCGCGCCTCGGCGCGGGCGTCGATCCAGTCGAACGGGTCACGGGTCATGTTCGTCCAGTCGTCCAAATGCTCGGGCGGGCGTAGGGGGTCACACCGGGTTTGCCTGCAACCTAACGGGCGTACGGCGCGGATCGGGGTGTGGCGATACACACATGTTGTTCGGTTGGTGTTGTGTGGTTCGCCATTGGCCCTTGGTGGCTCACTGGGCCAGGATCATCGCCATGGACCTGCTGAACACGCTGGTGGACAAGGGGCTGCGGCGAGAACTGCCGACCCGCGAGGAAGCGCTGGCCGTACTGGCCACCTCCGACGATGAACTGCTCGACGTGGTGGCCGCGGCCGGAAAGGTCCGCCGCCACTGGTTCGGACGCCGGGTGAAGCTCAACTACCTGGTCAACCTGAAGTCCGGGCTGTGTCCCGAGGACTGCTCGTACTGCTCCCAGCGGCTCGGCTCCAAGGCCGAGATCCTGAAGTACACCTGGCTGAAGCCGGACGAGGCGGCGGACGCGGCGGGCGCCGGGATCGCCGGCGGCGCCAAGCGGGTCTGCCTGGTGGCCAGCGGACGCGGCCCGACCGACCGGGACGTGGAGCGGGTCTCCAGGACCATCGAGGCCATCAAGGGCGAGCACGAGGGCGTGGAGGTGTGCGCCTGCCTCGGGCTGCTGTCCGAGGGCCAGGCCGAGCGGCTGCGGGCGGCCGGAGCGGACGCCTACAACCACAACCTCAACACCTCCGAGGCGACGTACGGCGACATCTGCACCACGCACGACTTCTCCGACCGGGTGGACACCGTCCGCCAGGCGCAGGCGGCGGGCCTGTCGGCGTGCTCCGGACTGATCGCCGGAATGGGCGAATCGGACACCGATCTGGTGGACGTGGTCTTCGCCCTGCGCGAAATGGACCCGGACTCGGTGCCGGTGAACTTCCTCATCCCGTTCGAGGGCACTCCGCTGGCGGAGAAGTGGTCGCTGACCCCCCAGCGCTGCCTGCGCATCCTGGCGATGGCCCGATTCGTCTGCCCGGACGTGGAGGTACGGCTGGCGGGCGGCCGGGAGATCCATCTGCGCACGCTCCAGCCGCTGGCGCTGCACCTGGTCAACTCCATCTTCCTGGGTGACTACCTGACCAGTGAGGGCCAGGCGGGCCAGGCCGACCTGGAGATGATCGCGGACGCGGGCTTCGAGGTGGAGGGCTCGGACACCACCACGCTGCCCGAGCACCGGCGCGGCGCCTCGGTCTGCGGCCCGCACGACGGCTGCGGCCCGCACGAGAGCGCCTGCGGGCCGTGCGGTGCGGAACCCGAGCCGGAGCCGGTGGCGGCGCCCGCAGCGGCCCGTACCGACCTTGTCGCGGTGCGCCGCCGTGGCGCGGGCACGGACCTGCCGCCCAATGCCTGAGCCGCTCGCCGTGCGTGCGCTGCTGGACCTCGACCGGGAACACGTATGGCACCCGTACGGGCCGATGCCCGGCCGTGCGGAACCGCTCCTGGTCGAGTCGGCCAGCGGGGTACGGCTGCGGGTCAGCGATCCGGCGGGCGGCACCTTCGAACTGGTGGACGGGATGTCCTCGTGGTGGTCTGCCGTCCACGGCTACAACCACCCGGTACTCAACGAGGCGGTGCGCGGCCAACTGGACCGGGTGAGCCATGTGATGTTCGGGGGGCTCACCCATGAGCCCGCCGTCCGGCTGGCCGCCCGGCTGGTGGAGATCACCCCGGAGCCGCTGCGCCATGTCTTCCTCGCCGACTCCGGCTCGGTGTCGGTCGAGGTCGCGGTCAAGATGTGCCTGCAGTACTGGCGGTCACGCGGACGGCCGGACAAGCGGCGGCTGTTGACCTGGCGCGGCGGGTACCACGGCGACACCTGGCAGCCGATGTCGGTGTGCGATCCGGACGGCGGCATGCACCACCTGTGGTCCGGTGTGCTGTCCCGGCAGGTCTTCGCCGACCCGCCACCGGGCGGCTTCGACGACCCGGCGGACCCGCGGTACGCCGCGCACCTGCGGGAGTTGGTCGCGCGGCACGCCGACGAGCTGGCCGCGGTGATCGTCGAACCGGTCGTGCAGGGGGCGGGCGGGATGCGCTTCCACTCCCCCGACTACCTGCGGGTGCTGCGCGAGTTGTGCGACGAGCACGACGTGCTGCTGGTGCTGGACGAGATCGCCACCGGCTTCGGGCGCACCGGCGCGTTGTTCGCGGCCGACCACGCGGGGATCGCACCCGATGTGATGTGCCTGGGCAAGGCGTTGACCGGTGGCTATCTGACGATGGCCGCGACGCTGTGCACCCCGCGGGTCGCCGAGGGGATCTCTCGGGGCGAGGTGCCGGTGCTCGCGCACGGCCCCACGTTCATGGGCAATCCGCTGGCGGCGGCCGTCGCAGGCGCCTCGATCGACCTGCTCCTCGGCCAGGACTGGGCGCTGGAGGTCAAGCGGATCGAGGCGGGGCTGCGCGAGGGCCTGGCGGACGCCTCGGCGATCGCGGGAGTACGGGACGTACGTGTGCTAGGCGCGATCGGTGTGGTGCAGCTCGACCACGAGGTGGATGTCGCGGCGGCGACCCGGGCCGCGGTCGGCAGCGGCGTGTGGTTGCGGCCGTTCCGCGATCTGGTGTACACGATGCCGCCGTACGTCACCGGGGACGAGGACGTGGCACGGATCTGCGCGGCGGTACTGGCCGCGGCGCGGGAGGGTTGAGGAAGCGATATGGGTACGGTGATCGTCGTCACGGGGACGGGCACGGAGATCGGCAAGACGGTGGTGACCGCGGCCGTGGCCGCCACCGCCGTGGCGCTCGGCCGCACCGTCGCCGTGCTGAAACCGGCCCAGACCGGTGTGGCGGCGCACGAGGCCGGCGATGTCGCCGAGGTGGCGCGGCTGGCCGGTGAGGTGACGACCGCCGAACTCGCCCGCTACCCCGAGCCGTTGGCGCCGGGCACCGCGGCCCGGCGCGCCGGACTGCCCACGGTGGATCCCGAGCAGATCGCGGACGCGGCGCGCAAGTTGGCCATCGACCACGACCTGGTCCTGGTGGAGGGCGCGGGCGGACTGCTGGTGCGCTTCGACGACCAGGGCACAACGCTGGCGCACGCCGCCGAACTGCTGGGCGCCGGGGTGCTCTTGGTCGCGGCGGCGGGCCTCGGCACGCTGAACACGACCGAGCTGACCGCGCGGGAACTGCGCCACCGGGGGCTGGACTGCCTCGGTGTGGTGGTGGGCAGTTGGCCTCGGGAGCCGGATCTGGCCGCCCGGTGCAATCTGGCCGATCTGCCCCGGGTGGCGGACGTCCCGCTGCTGGGCGCGGTGCCGCAGGGGGCCGGAGCCCTGCCGCCCGCCGACTTCCGCCGGTCGGCGGCGGGTTGGCTGGCGCCCGCCCTCGGCGGTTACTGGGATGCGAACGCGTTCCGCGCTCGCGTGGAGGCCTGACCGGCGGCACACTGGATGGCGTCGGCCCCGCGCGAGGAGAGGCAACGCCATGAGCGCACTGACGCGGGCTCCGCGGGAGGCGGTACACCACCCGGTCTTCGCCCGGTTCTACGTCCGTTGGGCGGCGGTCGCCGAAGAACGGCTGGAGTTGGCACGGCACCGCCGAGAGCTGTTGGCCGGGCTCTCCGGCCGGGTCATCGAGATCGGCGCCGGGTCGGGGGCGAACTTCCGGCACTATCCGGCGGCGGTCTGCGAGGTGGTGGCGACCGAGCCGGAGCGGCTGCTGCGGCGCGCGGCGGCCGACGCGGCATCGCGGGTGGAGGTGCCGGTGGATGTCGTCCCCGCCGCGGCGGAGGCGCTGCCGGTCAAGAGCGAGGCGTTCGACGCGGCGGTGGCCTGCCTGGTGCTGTGCTCGGTACGTGATCAGCGGCGTGCGCTGGCGGAGTTGAGACGGGTGGTGAGACCGGGCGGCGAGCTGCGGCTGCTGGAGCATGTACGGTCCACCGGCCGGGGTATGGCGGCCGCGCAGTGGGCGGTGGACCACACGTTCTGGCCGCTGCTGTTCGGCGGCTGCCACACGGGCCGCGACACGCTGGCGCAGGTGACGGCCGCGGGCTTCGAACTCGGCACGGTACGTCGCCTCAAGGTGCCGGACGGCCCCATTCCGTTCCCCAGCACGCCACATGTCCTGTGCGTGGCGCGCCGCGCCTGAGTCAGTGCTCCGAGCCCCCGGTCCAGCCCCGCAGTTCGTCGGTGATGCGCTCCAGGTCCGCCGTACCGTCCTTCACCAGCCGTGCCAGATCCCGTACCTGCTCCGGCGAGGTGACCACTTTCATGCCGCAGGCGACCAGGTACGCGTAGGCGACGGCGCAGGCGAACATCACGTTGGACCGCTCCAGGGCGGGCACGTGCACCAGCAACTGGAGCAGCGCGGCGGCGCGTTGCCGTGGGTCGGGGTAGACGGGCGTGCCGAATATCTCCGCCTGGTGGCGGGCGACCGCGGCCAGCAGCGATCCCCAGTCGGTGACCTGTGGATCACCGGGGGTGTTGCGTTCGGCGACCATCAACAGCCAGGCGAGGTCGATGCGCAGGGTCACGCCGGCGTGCGCCCCGAGCCGGAGCCGCCGTTCGACTCGTCGTCCGCGGGCAGAGCGTTGGCCCGGCTGCCTTCGCGATCCCGTCCGAACTCCTCGGCGAACACCGCTTCGTACTGCTTCATGAAGTCGGCGGCGGCCTCCACGAAGGCTCGGCCGTTCTCCGCCTGGTCGGCGCGGACCAGTTCCTCGATGTAGCGGTTGACGCTGATGCCGCGCTGCGAGGCGCGGGTCTTGGCGGTCTCGGCGGTGGTCTCGTCGACCCGCACGTTCAGCTGTGTCTTGGCCATAAGCCAAAGCTAGCGCTCATCCGCTAGCATCGGCAAGACACGCCATGTCGACCAGCAGCCGCGTGTACGGATCGTCACGGCCGCGTATCACGCGCGGTACCGCCATGAGGACGGCGGAAACCTGGCACCAGCGCCGCACCCGGTCCACGGCGAGCCCCGGCACCAGATCGGCGAGCCGCAGCGTTCGCTCCTCGACCACGCCCGGCGTGGTGGCATCGGACAGCGCCCAGTCGACGGCGTCGAAGTCGGGATCGCCGACCGCCGGGCGCGGATCGATCGCCACCAGAGCACGCCCCGCTCCGGCGTCCAGGACGTTGCCCGGGTGCAGATCACCGTGCACGACGGCGCTCGGGCCGCCGTCCGCCAGCCGGAGGGCGGCGCGTCGGCAGCGCTCGACCAGCCCGCCACCGACGGCGGGCTCCGACGGCGCGGCGGCCAGCCGTCTGAGGGCGAGGTCGAAGAGGAACTCGATCCGCTCCGCGAGCGTGGGCAGAGCGCTGTCCGGACCGGAACGGTGCCCGCGGATCGCCGTCAACAGCCCCGCCACCTCGGCCAGTCGGAAACTGGCCGCCGCCCGCAGCGTCGGCGCGGGACGGCCGTCGGGACACTCGACCGCCGCGAGCAGCAGGGCGCCCTCGTCCGGTGCCGCGGCGAGCAGCCGTGGCGTACGGCCGCCGTCCTGCCAGAGCCGCAGCGCCTCCGCCTCCTGCACGGCGACCGTCGGATCCGGGGTGAGCTTGAGGTACGCCCGACTGCCGTCCGGCCGGGCGCAGACGATCACGCGCGAGGTGCCGCCGCCCATCTGCTGGACGGGCCGCAGCGTCCAGCGCTCCGCCAGCGCCGTCACCCGCGCGGGCAGCCCGTCGCACCAGGCTTGGGCCCCCGCCCCGAACCGCACCGCCAACCCCTCACGCGCCGCCCGCGGCACCACGATGTCCATGGGTCCCCCTCCTCGGATCGCCACTGCCCCACCTGTGTACCGCAGGGCACTGACAAGAGCCGCCGGAGGGCGAGGTGGCACCGGTCGCGGGGCGACTCGCCTTGCCCGAACCGCTGCTGGCCCTCGCTGCCGAATCGACGCGGCACCGCCGCCCTGGCCACGCTCGCGGCCGACAAACTGCCCACTCCACGGACGTCCGCGCCCACGAAACACGCCGCTTCCTCCACCGACTTCAGCGTCAACCGCACATCAGCCGCGGCTACTTCCGCGGCCCACACGTCCGCTACATCGTCGAATGGAACCCTTTGAGTTTCTGATCAATTTGACGGCGTTGACAAGTGGCATGCGGGGCGGGAGCCTATTGAGCGCCTGAGCACACCTGCTTTCTTCCCGAGTAGCCGCCCCGACCTCAACAGAGGACACATGTCCCGCACTCGTAGACGATTACTCGCTACCCTGCTTGGCGCCGTTCTGTGCCTCTTCGCCGCGGCCCCCATGGCCAGTGCCACCACGGGAGACCTCGGTGGCATGGAGCTCAATGAGTACTGCCAGGCGATGCACTACCAGGGCGCCGAGACGATCGACAACGGCAATTCCAACCCCTGGGTCTGTTACTACGGCAACGGCGCGTACTGGACGCCGCTGAACCTGTTCGCCGCCTGCGACTGGCAGTTCAGCGACCTGGTGCGAGCCGGCTTCAACGTCCGGTACGTGGGTAGCGGACGCTGCTGGGCGATCAACGCGATCGACTATTCATCCCCCAGTGACATGCCGCTGGGCGGCTACTGCAAGGCCCTCGGGTACAACACCCCGGCCCTCGACGTACACAATGTCGCGGGATGGCGATGCGTCGGATACAACGGTGTCCACTACGCCATCGACTTGCACGCCGCCTGCCGCTGGCTCAACCCGACGCTCGCCGCCCAGGGATACAGCCTGGTCTCCTACTTCAACAGCTACGGCGACGTATTCGGAATCCGCTGTCTGGCAATGAAACACAGCTGAGAGCGGCAGTCATCCGCCCCCACGAGGGCTTCGGAGGAGATATATAAGTGCACAGCTGAAAGGCGTCCAGCTGCGGAAAACAGCCGGTGAAGGCCAATCCCAGCAGGGCCGGACCGCCCGCACGTCGGCCTGCGCCCGCACCGGACCGAGGAGGCGGTAAAGACCGCGACCACTCCGAGTGCCGGAGCCGGTTACCCGCCACTGCACGGCGCATCCAGCACAGTTGGAGCGCGGGCTCCGTCCACACCGCGGCAGGAGCCCTCAGCGCGGCGCCGCTCCGAAGACGTGATCCCAGTAGGGACAGCTCACGCCGACGCCCACAGGTCCTTGGCCTTGGTGAAGCCGCAGGAACCGAGCAACTCCGCGTGATAGGGCGGGTTGTACGGCATGAGGATCGTTGGTGGTGAGGAGAAGCCCTCCACCAGCGTCCCGCACTCCCCGTTGGTGGAAGAACCCACCGGTCCGATCATCGACGTGAGCCCGCGTGCCCGCAGCCAGCCCGCGGCGGCCTCGAAGAGCGCCCGCGCCGCGTCGGGGTCGTCGGTGCACTCGAAGAGCCCGAAGAACCCGTCGCTGCCACCATGGTGGGCGTTGTGCCGGGGGTTGCTGACAGCGGCGACCCGACCGGCGATCTCCTTTCCCCGGTGGGCCACGAACAGCGCTGCCTCCCCGAATTCGAAGAAGGGTGCCTGCGGGGATCCAGGAACGCCTTGCGCTCGCTCACCAACGGCGGCACCCAGCAAGGGTCACCGCGGTAGAGCCGATACGGCAGCCGGATGAACATCCGCCGCCCTTTCGCGTTGGCCACGACCGCGATCCGCAGCGGAGGCGGGTGCGCCCGCGTGCCGGATCTCATCGTTGTGCTCTCTCGTCGGTGAGGACGGCGCTGATCAGGCGTACGGCGTGCGTCAAGTCGTCAACAGCAAGCTGTAGTCGACAGCCAGCCCGAAACCCAGGACGGTGGTGATGTTGAACGCGAGCGCCGACAAAGGGATCGCGCGGGCCAGCAGTTCCAGGAAGCAGGAAGGCGGTCGTGGTGACGACCGCGAACGCTCCCACGAGTACCGGGAGCAGCGCGCTGACGGCGCTCGCGAAGACCCACAACAGGACCACGAGGATCAACGGGGCCCCGATGGCCTCGGCCAGGTGCAGGCCGTGTTCGCTGAGCCGGTCGCTCTCGGACAGCACGGCGTCCCTGCCAGCGCCGGACACGTGCAGCGGGCCGAGCTGCCCGGTATGCCGGGCGATGACATCATCACTGGCGATGCGGACCGCTCGTTCGGTTCCGCGGAAACGCACCAGGGCCAGGGCGTGGTGCAGGTCAGCCGTGCGCAGTGTGCAAAGGCGACGTGGCCAGTAGCTCTGCACCCAGGCAACGCGGGGTCGGCCGCGCAATCGTCGGCCATGGACGCCGCCCACTGCGGAGTCTCAGCGCGCCGATGGAGACAAGCGGCTGCTGACGCCGAACGCGGCCAACGCCGCGCAGGCCACCAGGCCGACGAGGGCAAGCACCCAGCCAGCACCACGTCGTGTGGAAAACAGCGCACATGCCCGGTTCCACACTCGATGTCGCTGCTCGCTGCCCGGACCGCCCGCCGTTACCATGTCCGAAGCAACGACATACCGCCACTGACGTCACCGTGGCGCTGGGCACGGGCCGTTCGTCAGCGGTCGTAGCCCGCTGCGCGCCGAAGCCCCGTCGGAGTGCTCCGACGGGGCTTCGGCACCTCACGACGCCCTACGGCAGGGGTCGCGCAGGAGCGGTTCGGATCGTGGCAGTGCAGTCGTGTAGAGATGCCGGGTTCGAAACGTCTCGGGTCGCGCTTTGGGGCTTTATCGTGCCGCTGGCTGGTGGAGCCAGGGCGCGCTGGCGGCCCAGAAGATGCAGTTGGCTCCAAGGGTGTTCGCACCGAAGTCGGTGAACTCCTGCCGTGTGTATGGTTTGTTCGTTTGAGGGCTGGTGTATTGGAAGTCGGGTGCCTGTACGGCCATGGCCACGATGGGGAGTTGTCCTCGGTACCGCTCGAAGAAGAGGTACGAGTTATGCATCTGCGCTGGTCGGTTCGGCAGGATGTCAGGGTCCATATGACGCCCACATGAGAGGTCGATTTCGCGGAGGGCCATGGGCCAGAAACGCACAGCCCACCCGACATCCCATCAGAACAGGCGTCAAGAGCGCCATTTCAGCGTCAAGATATCGCCCTTACGCCCACACCGCACATATGCGCACAGACAAAGCCGTAGGTCAGGCGCCCTTCGCCACCGGCTCCAGGATCGCCACGCACTCCACATGATGCGTCATCGGAAACAGGTCGGGGCGCGCGGCCAGATGCCCCCTCGCGTTCGACCGACCCCAAGTGCACCAGATGCGCGCCGCCGACCGGCACCCGCTGGAGTGGGTCACTGCGGCCACCAACGGCAGCGGGTTGCCCGGGGCGCAGCCCGACTCGCCAAGGCGCCGCCCCAGACAGCCCGGTCACCTGCACCGTGAAGCACGAGAGCCGACCGACAGGCTCGCCGCTTGTGCGACTCCCGGGAACAAAGCCCCCCGGCCCCTTGGCGTGAAAACCCGTTCGCCGGACGCTCTGACACTCTGCTTGGCTCGATCCCATGAACGATCTCCGCATCCGCCACGCCACCATCTCGGACATCGACACCGTCCTGCGGTTCTGGCGCGAAGCCGCAGAAGGAACGAGCATCAGCGACGACCACGACGGAGTGACACGCCTTGTTACACGAGACCCCGAAGCCCTGCTTCTGGCAGAGCAGGACGGCACCCTCACGGGAACCGTCATAGCCGGCTTCGATGGATGGCGGTGCTCCGCCTACCGACTCGCCGTACACCCGGACTTCCGCCGGCAAGGCATCGCCACCGCCCTACTGCAAGCAGCGGAACAACGATTCGCCACCCTGGGTGGCCGGCGCGTCGACGCCATGGTCCTGGAAGCCAACGAGCGGGCGCACCACACGTGGGCCGCGACCGGCTACCATCGCGAGGACCACTGGCGACGCTGGGTCAAGCCACTGTAGGCACGGGCACGCGGTTGTGAGGGGCGAGGATTCGACGGTTGGCGATGCCATCTGTACCGCATAGCCGTGCATCCGGGCGCCCGGCGCCAGGGCCAGCGCGCTGCTCGACGCGGCGGAGTGCCGCTTCACCGCACTCGGCGGGCGGCGCGGGGACACCATGGTGCTGGACCGCAACGAGCGCGAACAAGCGCGCGTAGCACGCCTGGCGGGCCACGGGATACGTGCCGGAGCCCCAGAGGAGTCGCTGGACCCAGCCGCTCACCCCATAACCCCGCTTTGCTTGCCCTTTACCATGAAGGTCCGCCCGCCGCTGGAGCGCCCGAGCTCGCCGCGGCCCGACCGAAAGGTGTGAACGCCCCCCATGGGCGAGCCCCGCCGCCGTCGCATTGAGATTCCCTCGCATGGTCAACACCGCGCGTTCCGCGCGGCACCGACCGATCATGGAACGGAGGTGTCGCGATGACCGAAGTGCTCCTGCTGTTCCTGGCCCTGGCCCTGGTGCTGGCCTGCGGCGTCTTCGTGGCCGCCGAGTTCTCACTCACCACGGTCGATCGCGCGGAGTTGGACCGGGCGGTGGAACGGGGTGAGCGCGGCGCCGAGAGCGCTCGCAAGGCCGCCCGCGCCTTGACGTTCCAGCTGTCCGGCGCGCAGCTCGGCATCACGGTCACCGGACTGGTCATCGGCATGATCGCGGAGCCTTCCGTCGCCCGGCTGCTGGCCGGGCCGCTGCGGTCGACGGGCCTCGGCGGCGCGGCCGACACGGTGGCCCTCGTGCTGGGCACCGCGCTGTCCACCGTCGTCCTGATGGTGGTGGGCGAGCTGATCCCCAAGAACTGGGCGATCTCCCGTCCGCTCCAGGTGGCCAAGGCGGTCGCCACACCGCAGCGCGCCTTCAGCGCCACCTTCCGCCCGCTGATCCGGCACCTGAACAGCACGGCCAACCGCGTACTGCGGCGCTTCGGCATCGAACCGGCGGAGGAACTGGTCTCCACCCGCAGCCGCCAGGAACTCGAGGCGCTCGCCAAGCACTCCGCCAAACAGGGCGCCCTGGAGGCGGACACCGCGGAACTGTTCGTCCGCACCCTGGGCCTGTCGGACCTGACCGCGGAGAACGTCATGACGCCCCGGGTACAGGTGACCGCGCTCGACGCCCGCGCCACCGCTGCGGACGTCGCCAACGCCACCCGTGCCACCGGACTGTCCCGCTTCCCGGCCTACCGGGACAGCCTGGACTCCGTGGTGGGCGTGGTGCACATCAAGGACGCGCTGGCGGTCCCGGCCGAACAGCGCCATCTGCACCCGGTGACCGCGCTGATGAAGGAGCCGCTGCTGGTCCCCGAGTCGCTGCCGGTGGACCGGCTGCTGGACCGGCTCTCCGGCGAGGACACCATGGCCGTGGTCATCGACGAGTACGGCGGCACCGCGGGCGTCGTGACCCTGGAGGACATCGTCGAGGAGGTGGTGGGCGAGGTCCGCGACGAACACGATCCGCACGAGACCCCCGACCTGGTTCTGGTCGGTGCGGATCCCTCAGGCCACCCGCTGTACGACGCCGACGGCGCCACCCGCATCGACCAGTTGCAGCAGATCGGGTTCAACGCGCCGGAAGGCCCGTACGAGACCCTGGCGGGCCTGGTCGCCCATCGGCTCGGTCGGATCCCGCGTGCGGGCGACACCGTCGAGGAGTCGGGCTGGCTGCTGGAGGTCACCGAGGCGGCCGGACACCGCGCCGCACGGCTGCGGCTGACGGCGCCTCCGGCCGACACCGACGGGCGCACCGGCGAGAGCGGGGAGGCCACGCGATGACCGCGCTCCAACTGCTGCTCGGTGCACTGACGTTGGTGGCGAACGCGTTCTTCGTCGGCGCCGAGTTCGCACTGGTCTCGGTGCGCCGCAGCCAGATCGAGCCGCTCGCCGAGAGCGGCAACCGCCGTGCGCGCGGCGTGCTGTGGGGCCTTGAGCATGTATCCGCGCTGATGGCGACGGCTCAACTCGGCATCACCGTCTGCACACTGGTGCTGGGCGCGGTCGCCGAACCGGCCTTCGCCCACCTGCTGGAGCCCGTCTTCCACGCGGCGCACGTGTCGACGACTCTGGTGCACCCCGCCTCGTTCGTGATCGCGCTGGCCGCCGCGACATATCTGCACATGCTCCTCGGTGAGATGGTGCCGAAGAACGTCGCGCTCGCCGACCCGGCCCGCGCGGCACTCGCCCTGGGTCCGCCGCTGGTCGCCCTCACTCACGCGCTGCGCCCGGTGGTCCTGGGCGTCAACGCCCTGGCCAACGCCGGGCTGCGGCTGCTGCGGGTGGAGCCTAGGAACGAGGTGGCGGCGGCCTTCTCCGACGCGGAACTGGCACGCATGGTCACCGACGCCGGTCAGGCCGGGTTGCTGGACCAGCGCGCGGCCGAGCGGCTCCAGGACGCCCTGGAACTGGGGCGCCGGCCGGTGGGAGAGGTGGTGCTTCCGGCCGAGCGCGTGGTCCACGCGCCGCTGCGCACCACCCCGGAGGACCTGGAGCGGCTCGCCGCCTCGACCGGCTTCTCCCGCTTCCCGGTCGCGGACGACTCCGGCCGGGTGCTCGGCTATCTGCACGTCAAGGACGCGCTGGACGCCGAGCCCCGGGACGCCCCGTTTCCGGTGTCCGCGCTGCGCCCGATCACCCGGGTGCGGGCCAACACGCCGTTGGACGACGCGCTGACAGCGATGCGCGCCCGCCGCGCGCATCTGGCGGCGGTGGTGGACGACGCCGGGCGCACCGTCGGCCTGGTGACCATGGAGGACGTACTGCGGGAACTGGTCGGACAGGCGCCGCACGGTCTCCAGACCGCGCCGGAGGCGTAACGCTGGTGGCGGCGGGGCGAACGAGCCCGCGCGCCCGGCATGGCGGCGGGACTGGCTGATCGCGGATCTCCACCCACGGGTCCACCCGTGGGTGGAGCCGCTCCACCCATCCCGGGTGCGATCGTGAAAGTCAAAGATCCCGTCGCGGGGGCGGATCCTGGACCGGTCGGAGGTGCCCGTCATGCATCACGCTGTGAACGTCGCACTCACCCTCACCATCTGGGTGTGGGTGGCAGCCGAGGGGGTGCTCCAGATACGGCAACGACTACGCAGCGACACCACCGAGCGGACGGAGTGGCTCAGCCTGCTGCTCCTTCCTGTGCTGATCAGCTGCGGCATCATGCTGGCGGGACCGATCCGGCACGCCGTGCCCGCGCTGTCGTACTCCCCGCACGTCCTGGGGGTGCGGATGGTGATCCTGGTGGTGGCCTGGATCGGGATAGTGATCAGGTTGTGGGCGATCATCGCCCTCGGCCGCTTCTTCCGCGGCACGGTGCACATCCAGCACGACCACCGGGTCGTCACCACCGGTCCCTACCGCTTCGTACGGCACCCGGCCTACAGCGGCATGCTGCTGGCGGCGCTGGACCTGGCCCTGCTGATGAACAACGCGGCGTCCTGGCTGGTGTTCACCGTCTGCTGCCTGGTCGCCCTGGGCTATCGCATACGGGTGGAGGAGCGGATGCTTCTCGACGCGCTCGGCGAGGAGTACCGGTCGTACGCCGCCCGGACCCGCAGGCTGATACCCGGCGCCTGGTAGCGCCCGCGGGGCCGCGGCGACGACCGGATAGGATCGCCGGCGCCATGGAGATCGATGTCCGGTACACCAGTTTCGCCGCCGTGGGTGACTCCTTCACCGAGGGCATGTCCGACGGCCTTCCGAACGGCGCCTACCGCGGTTGGGCGGATCTGCTGGCGGCCCGGCTGGCCGCCCGCTCGGCCGGCTTCCGCTACGCGAACCTGGCGGTGCGTGGAAAGCTCATCGGCCAGATCGTGGCGGAGCAGACCCGGCCCGCCGCGGCGATGGGCGCGGACCTGGTGACGCTGGTCGGCGGGCTCAACGATGTGCTGCGGCCCAAGTGCGATGTCGAAGCGGTCTGCGCGCACCTCGAAGAAGCGGTGGCCAGCCTCGCCCCGACCTGTCGGCAACTGGTGCTGATGCGCAGCCCGGCCCGCCGCGGACCGGTGATGGAACGGATGCGGCCGCGCATGGAGCAGCTGTTCGACTTCGTCGACGAGCTGGCGGTCAGGCATGGCGCGCTGGTGGTGGACCTGTTCTCCTCGGAGACGCTGGGCGACCCCCGGATGTGGGCGGATGACCGGCTGCATCTGAACGCCGAGGGTCATCGGCGGGTGGCCGAAGCGGTGTGGCAGGCGCTCGGTCACGAGGCGGAGTCCGAGTGGAACGCGCCGCTGCCGGCGTATCTGCCGCCAGGGTGGCTGGCGCGCCGCACGGCGGACCTCCGGTTCGCCCGTGAGCATCTGCTCCCCTGGATAGGCAGGCGGCTGACCAACCGTTCCTCGGGCGACGGCCGGCCCGCCAAGCGCCCCGAACTGCTGCCGTACGAGGGCTGACCGCGACGCGAGCACACCGCAACCGCGGCACCGTACCGCCTCCCGGCCGGTACTGGTAGCAACCTACAAACGGGACCACCGCGCTGGCCTGCGTAAACCGCCAGTAGACTCTGGTCACGTGACCGTTAAGCCGCGCATCCCGAACGTCCTGGCCAGCCGCTATGCCTCGGCGGAGCTGGCCACCCTGTGGTCCCCGCAGCAGAAGGTGATCCTTGAGCGCCGACTGTGGCTCGCCGTGCTCCGGGCTCAGCGTGACCTCGGGATCGAGGTGCCGGAGCAGGCACTGGCGGACTACGAGCGGGTGCTGGAGCAGGTTGACCTGGACTCCATCGCGGAGCGGGAGAAGGTCACCCGGCACGATGTGAAGGCCCGCATCGAGGAGTTCAACGCCCTCGCCGGCCATGAGCATGTACACAAGGGCATGACCTCGCGTGATCTGACCGAGAACGTCGAGCAGTTGCAGATCCGGCTGTCTCTGGAGCTGGTGCGCGACCGTACCGTCGCCGTGCTCGCCCGGCTGGGCGGGTTGGCCGCCGAGCACGCCGAACTGGTGATGGCGGGCCGTTCGCACAACGTCGCCGCGCAGACCACCACGCTCGGCAAGCGCTTCGCGACCGCCGCCGACGAGTTGCTGGTCGCCTTCGGGCGAGTCGAGGAGCTGCTGGACCGCTACCCGCTGCGCGGTATCAAGGGCCCGGTCGGCACGGCCCAGGACATGCTCGACCTGCTGGGCGGAGACGCCGCCAAGCTCACCGAGCTGGAGACCCGGATCGCCGAGCACCTGGGCTTCTCCCGGGCCTTCACCTCGGTGGGTCAGGTCTACCCGCGCTCGCTGGACTACGAGGTGGTCTCCGCGCTGGTGCAGCTGGCGGCCGCGCCGTCCTCGCTGGCCAAGACGATCCGGCTGATGGCCGGGCACGAGCTGGTGACCGAGGGCTTCAAGCCGGGCCAGGTGGGCTCCTCGGCGATGCCGCACAAGATGAACACCCGCTCCTGCGAGCGGGTCAACGGGCTCGCGGTGATCCTGCGCGGATATGCCTCGATGACCGCCGAGTTGGCGGGCGACCAGTGGAACGAGGGCGATGTGTCCTGTTCCGTGGTGCGCCGGGTGGCGTTGCCGGACGCGTTCTTCGCCTTCGACGGCCTGCTGGAGACGTTCCTGACGGTGCTGGACGAGTTCGGAGCCTTCCCGGCGGTCATCGCCCGCGAGTTGGACCGCTATCTGCCGTTCCTGGCCACCACCAAGGTGCTGATGGCCGCGGTACGCGCCGGGGTGGGCCGCGAGGTCGCCCACGAGGCGATCAAGGAGCACGCGGTGGCGACCGCCCTGGCGATGCGGGAGAAGGGCGCCGAGCGCAACGAACTGCTGGACCGGCTGGCCGCGGACGAGCGAATTCCGCTGGATCGGGCCGGACTTGAGGCGCTGATGGCCGACCGGCTGTCGTTCACCGGCGCCGCCGCCAACCAGGTCGCCGAGGTCGTACGGCGCGTCGAGGAGATCGCCGGGCGCTACCCGCAGGCCGCCGCGTACGCCCCCGGGGCGATCCTCTGACCCCCGAGGAACTGGCTGCTGCCCGCGACCGCATTGTGCCGGACGTGGTCGCTGACGGCCTGCGCGTGCTGTTCTGTGGCATCAACCCCGGACTGCTGACGGCCCACACCGGCCATCACTTCGCCCGCCCCGGCAACCGGTTCTGGCCCGCGCTGCACGCCTCCGGTTTCACGCCGCGCCAACTCGCCCCCGCAGAACAGGAGGAGTTGCTCGGCTACGGCCTCGGCATCACCAATGTCGCCCCTCGCGCGACCGCCAAGGCCGATGAGCTGAGCGACGAGGAACTGCGCGAGGGCGGCCGGGCGCTCGTCGCCAAGGTGCGGCGGTACCGGCCGCGCTGGCTGGCCGTGGCGGGCATCACCGCGTACCGCACGGCCTTCGGCGAGCGTACGGCCAGGATCGGCCCGCAGGAACGCGTCATCGGCGACACCCGGATATGGGCGCTGCCCAATCCCAGTGGTCTGAACGCCCACTGGACACCGCGCACCATGGCCGAGGAGTTCGCACGGCTCCGTGCGGCGGCGGACCAGGCCTGAGGGCCGCGCGGGCATTCGGCGAACACGTTCCGGTCAAGGCCGGATCAGTACTGGTCCGGACCAAGTTGGCACTATTCGCCGCATTGGGTCGGGCCGGGTACGATCCCGCAAACACGCATCACCACCAGGTGCCCGACCCGGCGGATATCCAGCCGGGCGGGACGGAGACGCAGGCGCGCTCGCGGTGGGGTCATGCGTACAGTCAGGGAGGCGGACGTTGGGGCGGCTGACCGGCGGGGACCCGTCCCTGCTGCGCAGAATCAATTCAGCGGTGGTACTCCACACACTGCGTGGTGAACGATCCCGCACCCTCACCGAACTTGTCCGCGCCACCGGCCTGTCCAGGCCGACCGTCGAGGGTGTGATCGAGGGTCTGACGCAGGCCGGACTGGTGGTGGAGGCAGCCGCCGACCCCGGTGACGCCCGTAAGCAGGGGCGTCCCGCGCGCCGGTTCCGGTTCCATGCCGAGGCGGGCCATCTGCTGGGCATCGAGATCGGGGTGCACCAGGTGCGGGTGGTGCTCGCCGACCTCAGCGGCCGGGTGCTGAACCGGCTGGGGCATGACCTCGACGAGCTGATCCCCGCCGAGGAACGGCTGGAGCGGGTACGCGGCGCCGTCGCCGAGTCGCTGTGGACCTCCGGGGTGGCGCGCAGCACTCTGTGGGCGGTGGGAGTGGGCAGTCCGGGCATCGTGGAGGCGGACGGCACCGTCCGGCTGGGTACGGCGATGCCGGGGTGGACCGGGCTGCCGCTGGGCGAGCGGTTGCGCCGCTCGTTCCGCTGCCCGGTACTGGTGGAGAACGACGCCAACGCGGCCGCCGTCGCCGAGCACTGGACGGGCGCGGCGCAGGGCAGCGAGGACATCGTCTTCGTGATGGCCGGGCTGAGCCCGGGCGCCGGTTCGCTGATCGGCGGGCGGCTGCACCGCGGCTTCGGCGGCGCGGCCGGTGAGATCGGCGCGCTGCACCTGCTGGGCCGGGAGGCGACCCCTGAACGCTTGCTGTCCACCACGGGCACACCGCTGGACCCGTTGGACGAGCCCGCAGTGGCCCGGGTCTTCACGCTCGCCCGGGACGGCGACCCACTGGCCCGTGAGGCGGTGGACCGCTTCCTACGGCGGCTGGTGCACGATGTGGCGGCACTGGTGCTCGCACTCGACCCGGAACTCGTCGTCCTGGGCGGCTGGGCGGCAGGTCTCGACGGCGTACTGGAGCCGCTGCGCGACGAGTTGGCCCGCTACTGCCTGCGCCCGCCGAAGGTGGCGCTGTCCTCGCTGGGCGAGGAGGCGGTGGCCACCGGTGCGCTGCGACTGGCACTCGACCATGTCGAGGAGCAGCTGTTCGCGGTGGACCGGGCCGCCTCGGCACGCCGTTGAGAGACCCTGCGCCCGGCACTCCATGACGCTCTGTCAGGAAGCCTGCCTGCGTTCCGGGTTGCCACCATGGCCGTGGTGGGTGATCTGCATGGTTCCGGCGTCGCCGAAGGTCAGTCGGCAGGTGTCGGCCCGGTATGTCGCGACGGAGGCCGCGGCGACCCGTCCGGCGGCGAAGTAGCGGGTGGTGACGAGCAGCACCGGGGCGCCGGGCAGGCGCTCCAACTGCTTGGCGTCCTCCGCGCGAGCCGAGCCGAGCTCCACGGCACGGTCCTCGCCCTCCAGCTCAAGCCGGTGCAGCTCGCGCAGCACGGCATGCGCGTGCGCCCCCGGAGTGAGCATTTCCGGCAGTCCCGGAACGGAAGCCGGGGGTATGTACAGCAACTCGGTGGCGACCGGCTGAGCGTGCGTCATCCGCACCCGCCGGATGGTGTGCACCGGGCGGTCACCCTGCGCCGACGCCCCGAGCAGTCGCGCCACGTTGGCGGGTGCGGCGGTCTCGGCGCAGCCGATGGACCGCCAGGCGTCGTTGCCCTCACCCGGCCAACTGCCTTGCGCGGGGCCGACGGAGATGCCGATGCGCGGCGGTGCGACGGTGGTGCCGACGCCACGGCGCCGTTGCAACCGTCCCTCCAGCTCCAACTGCTCCAGGGCCTGGCGGAGCGTGGCCCTGGCGACCCCGAAGCGAGCCGCCAACTCCCGCTCGTTGGGCAGCACTTCACCCACCGCGAACTCCGAGTCGAGCGCATCGCCCAGAACGGTCTTCAGATGCCAGTACTTCGGTTCTTGCGGCGCCCCTAGCTGCGTGGTCCCCACCCTGTCCTCCGCATCCGGCGTGTGTCGGCATGTGCCCTACGGGCTTGCGCGCCCCGGATGTTGACCACCCTGGGGGTTTCTCACCCTTATTTATTAAGGGTTGTTTCAGTACTCTCACCGCGACCATAAGACCGGACCACCCCTTGGTCAAGACCAATCCTCGCTTCCCTACCCCCTGTGCGCACAGCACTACGCGCAGCGTTCACGCCAAGTTCGCACACGCCGTTTCCCCCTCCCCTATCGGGAGAAAACGGGGCAGCAGGCCGGAACCGCTGGTGCGCTAGCGTTCTAGATCACCGGCGAACACGTTCGCCGTACAAGGACGCGACAGTGGGAGCGGAGCGGATGAGTCCAGTCACGGTGGTCACCGGCGGCAGCAGGGGAATCGGAGCGGCCGTCGTCCTACGACTGGCCAAGCGGGGGCACCGCGTCGGCATCGGGTACGAGCGCGCCGCCAACGCCGCACTCGACGTCGCCGAGCGTGTTCGCGACATGGGCGGCGAATGTGTCGTGGTCCAGGTGGACACCAGCGTCGAGGAGCGGGTCGACGCGCTGTTCGACGCCGTCAAGGAGCGCCTCGGGCCGATCACCGGACTCGTCAACAACGCGGGAATCACCGGCCCGTTGGGCCGGTTCACCGAGACCCCGGTCG
This sequence comes from Streptomyces silvisoli, assembly GCF_029269905.1. NCBI lineage: Bacteria > Bacillati > Actinomycetota > Actinomycetes > Kitasatosporales > Streptomycetaceae > Streptomyces > Streptomyces silvisoli. The sequence goes on from NZ_JARJBC010000014.1 coordinate 115,296, forward strand.
AGGTGATGCGCCGAGTGGTGGACGTCAACGTGCTGGGCGCGATGACGTGCGCCCGGCGGGCCGCGCTGGAGATGTCCACCCGGCACGGCGGCGACGGCGGCGCCATCGTCAACATCTCCTCCGGCGGCGCGACGCTCGGCAGCCCGGGCGAGTACGTGCACTACGCCGCGAGCAAGGCGGCGGTCGACGCGCTCACCGTCGGCCTCGCCAAGGAGCTGGCCCTGGACGGGGTGCGGGTCAACTCCGTACAGCCCGGCATGACGGTGACCGACATCCACGCGGCGATGGGCGATCCGGAGCGGCCCTGGCGCAACCCCGAGCGGGTGCCGATGGGACGGCCCGGCGAGCCGGACGAGATCGCGGCGGCCGTCGAGTGGCTGCTGTCGCCGGACGCCTCGTACACCACCGGCGCCGTCCTACGGGTGGCGGGCGGCCTGTAACCGGCCCTGACCCGAACGGCCGAACGTGTTCCGGGTGAGCGCCGCCCGCTTCCGCCGGGGCGGGCGGCGCCGGGCGTACCGCCATCCGGCACGCCGCCCGGGCGCAAGGGCTCGGGGCGGCTCAGAATGGCCCTGCGCGCCACCGCGGCGGCGACAGTCGCAGGCCACCACGCCGGACGTGTCATGGTCGCGGCGACAGCGCGGTGGGCACCAACACGGAGATGCGGAGGGCTGGTTGGCCTCAACACTTTTGTGACTGGCAAGGCCCTTGCCGTGACCACCTGTCGGCCGGACAGTGTTACCCAGGGGTTACCACTGAGTAGGGACCGGAGCGACGCATGACCACCACCACGGCTATGACCTCCTTCGTCCATGTCGCCCCGGCCGGGCGGCCCACGGTGACGGCGGCGTACGAGCGGCACGGCATCGGCGAGCCGCTCGTCCTGCTGCACGGCATCGGGCACCACCGCCAGGCCTGGGACCCGGTCGCCGACGCGCTCGCCGCCCACCGCGAGGTCATCGCCATCGACCTGCCCGGGTTCGGCGAGTCGCCCGCCCAGCCGCCGTCCATCCCGTACTCGCTGGACTCCGCGGTGGAGGTGTTCGCCGCAATGTTCAGCGCGCTGGACGTCGAACGCCCCCACATCGTCGGCAACTCCCTGGGCGGGCTGATCGCCCTGCACCTCGCGCGCGCCGGTCACGTGCGCAGCGTGACCGCCCTGTCCCCCGCCGGGTTCTGGACCGAACCCGAGCGGATCTACGCCTTCACGGTGCTCAGCACCATGCGGCGCGGCGCACGCCTGCTGCCGCCCGCCACCGTCGAGAAGATGGCCCGCAGCGCCGCCGGACGGGCGGCGCTGACCGGCAGCATCTACAACCGCCCCGGGCGGCGGTCGCCGGAGGCGGTGACCGCCGAGACCAGGGCGCTGCGCGAGGCGCCCGGCTTCGAGGCCACCTTGTCGGCGGGCCGAAGGGGCGTGCTGTTCGAGGGCGGCATCTCCCGGGACGTCCCGGTGACCATCGGCTGGGGGACCCGCGACCATGTGCTGGTGCGGCGCCAGGGCGTACGCGCCAAGCGGGTGGTGCCGCACGCCCGGCTGGTCCGGCTGCCGGGATGCGGCCATGTGCCGATGAACGACGACCCGCGGCTGGTCGCCCGGGTGATCCTGGACGGCAGCCGCTGATCCACCGTTCCCCCGGCCCGCCGCCCGCGCCCGGCCCGGATGTCAGTGCCCCGGTCTAGTGTGGGAACCACGAAGACAAGGGGGTGGAACGGTGGGCGGGTTCACCTATGACGAGGTGGGGGCGGTGGGGCGGATCGATGAACTGCCGCCGCCCGGATACCACCTCTTCCGCGTCCGTACCCGGATCGGTGACGGGCCGTCGGTACTGTCCGCCGCCGGCGAGGCGGTGCTCGGCTGGCGCATGCACCGCGCGATGGGGGTGCGGATGGACGCCACCGCCGAACGGGCCGCGCCGGGGTGCGGGTCGTGGTGGGCCTCGGCATCGGGCGTTGCCGAATACACGCGCCCTGCGAGGTGGTGTGGACGGTGCGCGAGCCGCACCGGATCGGTTTCGCCTACGGCACACTTCCGGGTCACCCCGAGCGCGGCGAGGAGTCGTTCGTCGTGGAGCGGGAGGCCGACGGAGCGGTCTGGCTGAGCGTCACCGCGTTCAGCCGTGCGGCGAGCTGGTACATGCGCGCCGCGGGACCGCTGGGACGTGCGCTGCAACGCGCCTACGCACGGTGGTGCGGAGTGGCGCTGCGCCGCTTGACCCGAGCCGCCATGACCCGATCCGCGGCATCCGGCGCCGGCCTCGCCCCCGCTTCCCCGGGATACCGGGTGGACGGTAGTAAAGGGGACAACTAACCCACACCGGGCCTCCTTTACCCATCCGTCACGAAGCGTTCGTGATCACGCAACACGCGTTCGACAGGGTGGGGACCATGCATCAATCGTCACAGTCACCAGCTGTATCCCGCCGCGGCCATCACCACTGGCGCCGCGAGGCGGTGGAACTCGCGGCCGTCTTCGTCGCCGTGGCCGCGGCCGACCTGGCCGCGAACCTGATGGCGCACGGTCCCGGCGGCCCCGTACTGCTCACCGGCTCGGCCGTACTGCTGTTGGCGGTCACCGGGTTCCACACATGGTGGTCTCGCCGCCACGGTCACTCACCCCCCGGCCCACCGGCGCCGGATACCGCCACGTCCCCGGTGGCCGGTGAGTCCGTGCTGTGGCGGCTGCGCACCACCGTGTGTGACACACCGGGCAGCCTCGCCGCGCTGTGCGGTGCGCTCGCCGCCGAGGGCGTGGACATCCTCACCCTGCAAACCCATCCGCTCTCCGACGGCACCGTGGACGAGTTCCTGGTTCGCGCGCCGAGCACCGTGCAGTCGCAGGAGCTGATCCGCACGGTGTCCACCGCGGGCGGTCGGGACACCTGGCTGGAGCGGGCCGACACCCACGACCTGGTGGACACCCCCACCCGGGTCCTGACCCTGGCCACCCGCACCGCCCTGGACACCGCGGAACTCCCCCTCGCGCTGCGCCAGTTGCTGGGCCGCTGCCGGATACGGTCACTGCCCGCCGGGAGCGGTGAACTTCCGCCTGCGGACGGTGTGCTGGAGGAGTTCGCGCTGCGGCTGCGGGACCCGTCCGGCGGCACGCTCGTCATCGAGCGGCCCTATCTGCCGTTCACCCCGACGGAGTTCGCCCGGGCCCGGGCGCTGGTCGAGCTGGACGCCCAGCTGGGCACCAGGGTGCCGCATCGCCGCGATGTGCTGACGTTGCCGGAGGGCAACGAGATCACCGTGCGCCGCGCCGGTCCCGCCGACGTTCCGGCCGCCCAGGCGATGCACGACCGCTGCTCGCCCACCACGCTCAGTCGCCGATACCACGGCCCGATAGGCGACGCCACCCGCTACCTCGGCCATCTGCTCAGCCCGCGCCACGGTCGCACCCTCGCCGTCGAGACGGCGTCCGGCAGGCTGGTCGCCCTCGGCCATCTGCTCTGGGACGGTGACGAGACCGAGGTCGCGCTGCTGGTGGAGGACGAGTGGCAGGGCCGTGGCGTCGGCGCGGAGCTGCTTCGGCGGCTGGTCGCACTCGCCCAGGAGGCGGGCTGCGGCGCGGTGTACGCGGTCACCAAGTCCGCGAACACCCCGATGGTGGCGGCCATGCGCAACCTCGGCCTGCCGTTGGACTACCTGGTGGAGGACGCCACCCTGGTCATCACCGCGACCCTGAACCACTCCGCCGAGAACACCCCCCGAGTACAACGGCAGCCGCACGGGCACCAGCGCACAAGGGAGTTGTGACTGACCGCCGGCCGCCGAGTCGTCCCGTGGCCGCCTCCCGTCGCCCCCGCCACGGGGCGGTGGGAGGCGGCCGTCGCGCAGAGCACAAGCGCAAAGTGATCGACGCGGGACCGGCTCCCGTACCAGGATGGCCGCATGTCCGATACACCTGACGCTGCCAAGAGCCGACCGGACCATCGGCTCCCGCGGGCGATCGCCGACGCCTACGTTGACGCGCTGGCCGAACTCGACCCGCTGACCGGCCTCTACCTCGGTCTGAACCCGGGCGACGACCGGCTGCCCGACTTCTCCCCGGCGGGCTTCGACGCCCTTGCCGACCTGTCCCGGCGCACCCTCGCCGAACTGGACGCCGCCGAGGAGGCGGGCGGCTCCCGTGACGAGGCCGAACGCCGCTGCGCTCGGCTGCTGCGCGAACGGCTCACTGCCGGGCTCGCCGTGCACGACGCGGGGGAACGGCTGCGGTGGATCAGCAACCTCAGCTCTCCCGTGCACTCGGTGCGGGAGGCGTTCACGCTCATGCCGACCAAGACCGAAGCGGACTGGACCGCGGTCGCCGGGCGGCTGCGCAACGTGCCCGAGGCACTCAGCGGTTACCGTGCCTCGCTGGAGGCGGGCCTGGCGCAGGGCCTGCCTGGTGGGCCGCGCCAAGTCGCCACCGTCATCGAGCAGTTGACGGAGTGGACCGGTGACGAGCGCAGCTGGTTCGCCGAACTCGTCGCCACCGGCCCGCAGGCACTGCGCGGCGAACTCGACACGTCCGCCGCCAAGGCCACCGCCGCCGTCGCCGAACTGCGCGACTGGCTGCGCGACAGCTACGCCCCCGCGGTCCAGGGCACCGCCGACCCGGTGGGCCGTGACCGCTACGCGCTGTGGGTACGCGAGTGGACCGGCGCCGACCTCGACCTGGACGAGGCGTACGCCTGGGGCTGGCAGGAGTTCCACCGCATCCACGACGAGATGCGCGCCGAGGCGGAGAAGGTGCTGCCCGGCTCGACGCCACGCGAGGCGCTGGCCCATCTGGAGACGGCGGGCGAGGCCGTCGAGGGGGTCGAAGCGGTGCGCGAGTGGCTCCAGGGGCTGATGGACGAGGCGATCGCCGCGCTGGACGGGACGCACTTCGACCTCGCGGAGCCGGTGCGCAAGGTCGAGGCGATGATCGCCCCACCGGGCAGCGCGGCGGCGCCGTACTACACCAGCCCGGCGCTGGACTTCTCCCGTCCGGGCCGGACCTGGCTGCCGACGCTGGGCCGGGAGCGCTTCCCGGTCTACGACCTGGTCAGTACCTGGTACCACGAGGGCGTGCCCGGCCACCATCTGCAACTGGCCCAGTGGGTGCACGTGGCGCCGCGGCTCTCCCGCTACCAGGCCTCGGTGGGCCTGGTGAGCGCCAACGTCGAGGGCTGGGCGCTGTACGCGGAGCGCCTGATGGACGAGTTGGGCTTCCTCACGGATCCGGGCCGCCGACTGGGCTACCTGGACGCGCAGATGATGCGCGCGGTCCGGGTGATCATCGACATCGGAATGCACCTGGAGCTGCCGATCCCCGCGGACTCGGCCCGGCGGATCGGCTGGTCGCACGGCGACGGCCAACGCTGGACACCGGCGCTGGCCCGGGAGTTCTTCGGCCTGCACAGCGGGCGGCCGGCGAAGTTCCTGGACAGTGAACTCGTTCGGTACCTGGGCATGCCGGGCCAGGCGATCGGCTACAAGCTGGGCGAGCGCGCCTGGTTGACCGGCCGCGAGGCCGCCCGGCAGGCGCACGGCGCCGACTTCGACGCCAAGTCCTGGCACATGGCGGCCCTCTCCCAGGGTTCGCTGGGCCTGGACGACCTGGTGGACGAGCTGTCCCAGCTCTGACACCGCCCGAGCCGACGGCGGCGGCCGGGTCGACGGGCCCGGCCGCCGCAAGGACCCGCTAGGAGTCGCTGATGGCGCCGGACGCTTCCCACGACAGCGCGCGGCTGGAGTTGCGCGACGGGCGGGTCGCGCTGCGCGAGGTCATGCCCGAGGAGGCGGCGCGGATGGCCGACGGCGCCCCCGACGGCCTGCGCTGGATCGACGGCGCCCCCGGTGAGGGCACGGTGGTGGCGGCCAGGATGGTGACGAAGGCCGCCGTAGCCGGTCAGCACCGGCCGCACTGGGGCCTGTTCGCGATCCTGCGCGCCGAGGACGCCATGGCCGTCGGCGGCATGGGCTTCCATGGGCCGCCGGTGGACGGCGTGGTGGAGGTCGGCTACGACCTGTCGGTGTCCGGCCGGGGCGCGGGCTGGGCCACCGACGCGCTACGGCTGCTCACCGGCTGGACGCTGCGCCAGCCCGAGGTGCGCACCGTGCTGGCCACGACCGAGCCGGACAACCGCGCGTCCCAGCGGGTGCTGGGACGCGTCGGCTTCCGCCGGGTCGAGGACCGCGAGGGTCTTCGGGCCTACGAACTGACCGAACCGGGCACGCCCCGCTGATCCTGCCCGAACGCGCCGCCTCACCCGCCGACCCGCGCCTCGGCACTCGACCGCTGCCGCACCACCGAGCCGTAGCGGCCCTTGACGACCTCCAGTTGGGCGGGGATGCGCTGGCGCAGATCGGCGACATGGCTGACGATGCCCACCGCCCGGTCACGCTCCCGCAGCCCGTCCAGCACATCGAGGACCTCGTCCAGCGTCTGCTCGTCCAGGCTGCCGAAGCCCTCGTCGATGAACAGCGTGTCCAGCCGCACCCCTCCGGCCTCCTCGGTCACCACATCGGCGAGGCCGAGCGCGAGGGCGAGCGATGCGAAGAAGGTCTCGCCGCCGGACAGTGTCGTGGTGTCCCGCTCGGTCCCGGTCCAGGCGTCCACCACCCGTAGCCCCAGGCCCCAGCGGCCACGGCCGGAGATCCTGGCGTCGGTGTGCACCAGGGTGTAGCGGCCGGAGGACATTCGCCGCAGCCGCAGGCTGGCCGCGTTGGCGACCTGTTCCAGTCGGGCCGCGAGGACGTAGGACTCCAGGCGCATCCGGTACTGGTTCTCCGTCGAGCTGCCGGACACCAGTTCCGCGAGCCGCCTGAGCCGGGTGTACTCCTCGCGCAGCGGGGCGAGTTCGGCGGTCTGCCGTTCCGCTTCGGCCGAGAGGCGGTCGAGTTCCGCGCACCGGGAACGTGCCGCCTGCCGTGCGGCGAACGCGTCGCGCAGCCGGTCGCCGGCGGCGTCGAACTCGGCTCGCCGCCGTCGCGGGTCGGCTGGCGACAGCGCCGCGGCGGCCAGCACCTCGGGGTCCGCCAGTTCACGGGTGACGGCGGCCTGTCGCGCCTGGTGCTCCTCGATCCGCTCCCTCAGTGCGCGCAGCCCGGCCGCGTCCAGGCGGGCGTCGGCGGCCTGTGACACGGTGTCGAACCCCGCGCCACGGGCGGCTGCCGTGAGCCGGGTCTCGGCCTGCGCCAGGCGCTCCGCCGTACCGGACGCGGCCTTCGCGGCGTCCGCGGCCGCGGTGTACGCCGCCGCGAGCCGCTCCAGGCGCGAGGCGTGCTCGGCGGCGCTGCCCTCGCCGTCCAGCAGCCCCGTCAACTGCTCGCGGAGCGCGGCGAGTTCGGCGTCCAGGGTCTCCCGGCGGGCGAGCAGGTCGGCGGCGCGGGCGCTGGCCCGCTGCTGGGCGTCGACGCGCCGCTGGTGCTCCCGTTCGGCGAGTTCCCATGCCTCACGGGCGGGGTGCACATCGGCCGCCGCGCGGGCCGCCTCGTCGTGCGCGTCCGCCAACTCGGCGAGCCGAGCGGCCAGTTCGGCCACCGACCGGTCGGCCACGGTCTCGCGGGCGGCGGCAAGGCGCTCCCGTACGGTGTGCAGTTCGATCTCGGCCGCTCCGCGGGTCTCGTCGGCCCTCAGAGAGTCGGCCTGGGCCCGCTCCTCAGTGTCCCGGTCGACATGGCCGGTGCCGGGTTCGGCCGGAGCGGGATGGGCCACCGAGCCGCACACCGGGCAGGGCTCTCCGTCGGCCAACTCCCCGGCCAGTTCGGCGGCTATGCCGCGCAGCCGTCGTTCCTTCAGCTCCAACCACCGCTCCCGTGCGGCGGCCGCGGTCTCACGGGCGCGCAACAGCCGTTCGTCCGCGGCGCGCTCCAGGTCGATCAGCTCGTCACGACGGCGCGCGGCCGCCAGTCCCGTGCGCGCGGCGTCCAGTTGGCCGGCGAGTTGTACGGCGCGTTGCCCTGCCTGGTGTGCGGTGTCGATACGGCGCTGGTGGGCGGCGCGTACCTGGTCCCAGTCGGCCAGCCATGCCGCGGTGTCACGTTCTGCCTGTTCGTCGGCGGCGGCCTCGCGGTCGAGGCCGTCGCGGACCGCGACCAGTTCGTTGACCCGGTTCTCGGCTCGGCGGGCCGCGTCGAGCCGACCGAGGTCCTCGCGTAGTCGGCCCGCCCGCTGGGCCAGTTGGTCGGCGTCGGCGGGGCCGTCGGGAAGCGCGGCGGCGGTGCGCTGCCTGGCGGCCTCGGCCACGTCGTGTTCGCGCCGCGCGGTGTCACGCGCGTCGAGGGCGGGGGTGACCTGTTGGGCGGCGCTGGCGCGCTCCCAGCGCTCGGTGTCCGCCTCGTACCGTGTGCGCTCGGCGGCCAGCTGCGCCGAGCGGGCCTGTGCGTCGGTGTACCGCTGCTGAAGCTCGGCGGTCTCGCGGGCCGCCTCCAGGTCACTCTCGGCTTCCTTCAGCGCCGACTCCGCGGCGCTCAGGGCGAGTTCCGCGACGTCGGCGTGCTCCCTGGCGGCGGTACGCGCGAAGGCGGCCCAGCCCAGCACTCGCTCGGCCAACCCCGGCTCCCCCGGCGCCGTTTCGGGCGGCGGCTGTTCAGCGGCGGCCCGGCCCGCGGCCTGCCGCATCTGGTGGGCCAGCGCGATCAGGCGCTGGTCCTGGGCGCGCACCCGGTCCTCCACGGCACCGCGCCGCTCGAACAGCCAGCGCTCCGCGCCGACGAACCGGTCGGTGCCGAACAGCCTGCCCAGCAGCTTGCCGCGTTCGGTGGCGTCGGCCCGCAGGAACGTGGCGAACTGGCCCTGCGGCAGCAGCACCACCTGGCAGAACTGCTCCCTGCTCATGCCGAGCAGTTGCCTGATCTCCTCGCCGATCTCCTGGTGCGAGCGGCTGAGCGCGGTCCACTCGCCGGTGCTGGGCGACAGTTCCCGCAGCGCGCTGAAGTGCTTCTCAACGGTGGTTCCGGTGCCGCGCCGCTTGGGACGCTCCTGTTCAGGCCGCCGGGTCAGCTCCAACCGGCGTCCGCCAACGGTGAGTTCCAGCACGACCTCGGTCAACTGGTCCGGGGTCGCGTGGTCGCTGCGCAGCCGGTTGCGCGGCCGAACGCCCGGCACCTCCCCGTACAGCGCGAAGCACACCGCGTCGAGCACCGAGGTCTTGCCCGCGCCCGTGGCGCCGTGCAGTAGGAATATCCCGCCGGAGGACAGTTCGTCGAAGTCGATCTCCTCGGTGCGGCGGTAGGGCCCGAAGGCGGTCACCTGCAAACGGTGCAGCCGCATCAGACCGACTCCCCGACCGCCGCGCGCACCCGCGCCGCGTCCAGCGCGTCCCGCAGCACCGCGCTCTCCCGAGGATCCGGGCCGTGGCCGCGCACGTGGGCCACGAAGTCCTCGGCGATCTGCTGGTCGGTGCGGTCACGCAACCGCTTCGCGTACGACACCAGCGGATCCACCTCGGCGCCCTGCGGGTCGAAGTCGAGCGCCAGTACATGGGGGAAGCGACGGGCCAGCCGGGCCATCGGATCGTACGGGCGCTGGGCGTCGGTCAACGTTGCCTCCACCCAGGCGTCCTCGTCGGCCTCCAGCGCCGGGTCGGACAGCAGCTCCGCCAGCGTTCCCCGGAGCCGGGCCAGTCGGCGCGGCACCGGGCAGTCCACCCGCTCCGCCGAGACCTCACCGCCCGGGCCGAGGTCGACCAGCCACATGCTCTTGCGGTGCAGATGCTCGGAGAAGGAGTACGCCAGCGGGGAGCCGGAGTAGCGGATCCGGTCGGTGATGGTCTGCGCGCCGTGCAGATGTCCCAGGGCCACGTAGTCGACGCCGTCGAACACCTCGGCGGGCACCGCGGCGACTCCGCCCGCGGTGATGTCGCGTTCGCTGCGGCAGCCGACGCCGCCCGCGACGAAGGCATGGGCGAGGACGACCGAGCGAGTACCGGCCGGGCGGGCGGCGAGATCGGCGCGGACCCGGCCCATGGCGGCGCGGAGCACGGTGGTGTGGTCGGCCCGTTCGGCGGCGAACTCGGCGCGTACCAGGGCGGGTTCGAGGTACGGCAGCCCGTACATCGCCACCTCGCCGTGCTCGTCGCCCAGCAGCACGGGGGTGCCGCACTCCCCCGGCGCGGTGCGCAGATGGATACCGGCGCGGGACATCAGCCGTGCGCCGACGCCGAGGCGACGTGCCGAGTCATGGTTGCCGGAGATCATCACCGTGGGAACACCGAGTTCGCCGAGCCGGTGCAGCGCGGAGTCGAAGAGTTCGACCGCGGGCAGCGGCGGCACCGCACGGTCGTATATGTCGCCCGCGACCAGGACCGCGTCGACCCGCTCGGCACGCACCGTCTCCACCAGGTGGTCGACGAAGGCCTCCTGGGCGGACAGGAGGTTGACCCGGTGGAACGACCGTCCCAGGTGCCAGTCGGAAGTGTGCAGAATTCTCAAGACGCCGCTCCGACCTGCATGTCTCCCCTTACTCCGCCCCTGGGCCCGGCACCGAACCAGCACGGTCCTCGCCGTCGGCACCGACCACGCTAACGCCTGTCAGTACCTGGTCCCTCACGGACCTCAGTCTGCCACCGGCGTCCGGCGTGAGGTGGCAGTAGATGTGCGCGGTGATCTGGACGGGGTGGCATGACCAAGCCACCGCGATTACCTCTGGGTGGGAGACACCACCGACGACGGCGCTCCTCGCAAGGAAACGGCGCGGCGTGTGCGCAGGCCGCATGGCCCCCCAGCGCCCGCTGTGGGCACCCACACCAGCGCGACCGACGGCACTACGAACCGGGTGGGTGCCCGGGCCGTGGGCACAAGGAGCCCGGACCGTCGACCAGGACGGAACCGGAAGAAGGGGAACTCATGCTTGTTTTCTCAGCAACGTCGTGATCTCGGCGCCGATGTCCTCGGTGAGTGTGCGCTCGCAAAGGATGCCCAGGCTCTCCGCGAGCCGCCTGCCGTGCAGGTCGACGGCCGACTCGGCGAGTTCCGCGAACGCCAGGGCCGCGACTCGCGCCCGGCGCCATGCCGTTGCGGCGGTGACGACACCGAGGACCGCCGACGGCCACCACACGGCGCCCACGGCGAGATAGCCGACGGCCCACGCCACCAGCCTGGTCTGGGCGGCGAGCTTGGCGCGGGCCGTGCTGATCTCGGCGCGGACGTCCTCGGGCAGCGTGAGCCAGAGCCGCGGCCACGCCGAGGCGAGGTCGAGCCGGTAGGTCTCCCAGACCCGTGTGTCGACGGCGGCGATCCGGTCGCCCAGCCAGAACGGGTGGGTCGGCGGCGCGGGACTGATCCGGTTGCGCCGGGCGTTGAGTTCACGGGCCCGTGCGGCAGCCGCGCTGGCTTCGGGAGTGCGCTCGGCCTTGGCCGCCTCCACCAGGGCGCGGTTGAACTTCGCGTGCGCTTCGTCCCACCGCCGTCGGCGCCGGTCGGTGAGGAATCGCGGCCGGGTGGCAAGCCACAGTCGTTCCACCGCCGCACCCAGCGCGGTGGCGGCCAGGCCCAGACCCGCAGAAGCCGCCAGAAGTCCTGCCAGGACAAGGATCAGCGTACCGGTGCTCCGCAACGCGGGCTCGGTCGACAACCGGTCGAGCCGGGTGAGCAGCAGACCGATGTCGTGCCAGCGCCGGTGTCCGAGCGTATCCCCGGCCGCGGCCACTGTCATCAGCAGTACGCTGGGCACGAGCATCAAGGCAAGCCAGCGTTCGGCCAGCTTGCCGCCCAGTACCTCAAGGATCTTGGTCACGACCGCAGCCTCCTGACGGCCATCGGCCGCCGGTACACCAGGCAGGGCACCGGCTCCGCGCCCGGCGCCTCGACCCGTGTGCAGGTGCCGCGGGGGCACACGAGGACCTCGAGCACGCGGTGCCCGTCACGCGTGCCGAGCAACCGCTCGTACGAACGCGTCGGGCTCAACCCTGCCACGTGCCCTGCCCGCAGGAGCTGTTCCTCCAACTCATCGAAGTCGCCAGCGAGTTCGTCGAGCGGGACACCGTCGCGCACACGGCCAACGATCGACTCCGCGAGCGCCCGAACCTCCGGCGAGCTCCGCACCGCGTCGGTGTCATCGGCCAAGCGCTGGCACAGCACGGTCAGTTGGTCAGCGGTCACCGCAGTGAGGATAGTTTGCGAAGTGACCTCCCCGACACCCTTCGACAACGAGATCGAGCGCAACCGGCAACGGGCGGCCCGGGGCTCGGTGAACGCGACGAACGACCTGGCCATGGCACTGCGCGACCGCCACCGGCTCACGGGCGATCCGGCGGACCTGCTGGAAGGAATCGCGCGGCTGCGGACCGCCATCGGATACACGCGGAACCACCCGGTCAAGTACACGTTACGGGTCAGCCTGAGCGCGTTGCTGCTGGACCACTTCCAGCACTTCGGCGACGTCTGCGCGTTGCACGAAGCACTGGCCGGGTGTGACAAGGCGCTGCCACTGCTGGCCGGGGAGAACCGGCTCACGGCGGCGATGGTGCGCGTCGATGCGCTGGTGCTGCTGGCCGAGCGCACCCGCGACCCCGAGTACGCCGCCGAGGCAGTTGAGTCGGCGTCACGTCTGCCGCGCACGCCGGGTGTGCAGTTGGTGCTGGGCAAGGCCCTGCGCATGCGGTACGAACTCACCTACGACCGTGGGGCACTCGTCGACGCGGCCGAGGTCCTGGAGGAAGGCGTCCGTGCGACCGCCGTCGACGACCCGAACTACCTGCTGGTGCTCAACCAGTTGGGCAACGTGCTGCAGTGTTCCGCGGAGGACACGGGCGACGAGTCCGTGCGGGAGACCGCTATCCGGCACCTGCGGGCCGCGGTGGCGCGCACGCCGAGCGCATCGCAGGCACTGCTGCACCGCAAGGTCGACCTCGCCGCCGCGTTGCGGGTTCGCGGCAGGCAGACCGGTGACGTCGCGGCGCTGCGGGAAGGCGTGGTCCTGCTGCGTGAGGTACTCGCGGCGACCCGGGCGGGCACGCGGCCGTGGGGCAACCGCTGCGAGAACTACCTGATCGCAGTGCTTGAGCTCGTCGAACGGACCGGCGACATCGAGCTGCTGGACCAGGCCGTGGAGGTCGGCCGATCCGCCCATGGCCAGGGCAGCGACGACGCCACGATCCCGCTGCTGCTCGGGCTGCTGCACCACCAACGATTCCTGCGCACGAGGCTGCGGCGCGACCTGGCGCAGGCGATCACCGCGTTCACCGAGGTCGTCCGCACGATCCCGTACGGCGAGCGGAACCACGTGGCGGCGCTGGGCAACCAAGGCCGCGTCTGGTTCTCCGAGTACGGGTTCAGCGGCGACCCGGAGGCGCTGCGCCGGGCCGTGACGGCACTGGGCAGCGCTGTGCGGGCGAGTGCCCCCGGCACGGTCGGGCGAGGCCAGACCCAGATCAACTACGGCGACGCCCTGTACGCACAGTACGAGCTCAGCCTGGACCCCGGGGTGCTCACTTCCGCAGGGCACGCCTTCCGTGAGGCGGTGGAGATCGAGGCACTGCCGCCGATGGCGCGGATCAGGGCCGCACGCGCATGGGCTCGCACCAAGGCCGAGACCGGGCAGTGGCGCGAGGCCCGGGACGCCTACGCATGCGCGGTTGGCCTGCTGCCGCTCGTGGTGCCGCGGCGTCTTGCCCGCGTCGACCAGCAGCGAGCGCTGGCGGAACTCAACGGCCTCGCCGCGGACGCGGCCGCCAGCGCGTTGTGGGCAGATGCCCCTGAGACGGCGGTGCGGCTGCTCGAACTCGGCCGGGGCGTGCTCGGCGGCCAGGTGCTGCAAAGCCGCAGCGATCTGTCGCGCCTGCACGCCGTGGCGCCGGAACTCGCCGAGCGACTGGATGACGCGTTCGACCGGCTGATCCCTTCCGGACATCTCATGGGAGCCGCGGCGGACGAGCGGCACGACCTGGACGTTCGGTTGTCGCACCTGCTCGACGAGGTGCGAGCGTTGCCCGGGTTCGCGGACTTCCTCGCCCCACCGGGACTCGCCGAACTGCTGGCGTCCGCTGCCGCGGGACCGGTGGTGCTCATCAACGTGAGCAGGTACCGCAGTGATGCGCTGATCGTCCAACCGTCGGGCATCACGCCGGTCCAACTGCCGGACGTGACACCGGACTCCGTGGCGGACCAGGCAGCCGCGTTGGGCGCCGCACTGGCGGCTTCGACCCGGCCGGGTGCGGGCGAAACCGATGCCCAGACCACCGTGACCGGGATACTCGGGTGGCTGTGGGACTTCGTCGCCGAACCGGTGCTGAAGCGGCTCGGGCACACCACCACGCCGTCGGATTCCTGGCCGCGGGTCTGGTGGTCGCCGGTGGGACAGCTGGCGTTGCTCCCGATCCACGCGGCCGGCCACTACCCGGACAGCGCGACGGTCCTCGATCGGGTGGTCTCGTCTTACACGCCGACACTGCGTGCGTTGCGGCACGCCAAGGCACGGCGCACCCGAGCGGACGGCGATCTGGTTGTCGTGGCGATCGGGGACGCACCCGGCGCGAAGACACTGCGCAGCGTGGAGCGGGAGGCGACCCACATCGCCGCCCTGACGTCGGCCACCAGGCTGGACGGCGCGCAGGCAACAGTCGACGCGGTCCGCGCCGCACTGCCCTCACACGGCTCCGCGCACTTCGCGTGTCACGGCGTGAGCGATCCCGACGACCCCTCGGCCAGTCATCTGCTTCTGCACGACGGTCCGCTTTCGGTGCTCGACCTGTCCGCGCTCGACCTGTCCGGGGTCAGGCTCGCTGTGCTGTCGGCGTGCGAGACATCCCTTGGCGCCCACTGGATCCCCGACGAGAGCCTGCACCTGGTGTCGGCGTTCCAGCTTGCCGGATACCCGCAGGTCGTCGGCACACTGTGGCAGGTCAATGACCTCGTCGCCCGGCAGGTCGCGGTGGACCTGCACGAAGGCATCGCCGCGGGCGAGGACGCCGCGATGGCGTTGCACCACGCGGTGCGCCGCTGCCGCGAGCGCTTCCACAAGTCCCCGACGCTGTGGGCTGCGCACCTCCATTCGGGGCGATAATCGGCGGACGTATCCGCGGTGGCGCGTGACGGCGGCAGGGGGGCCTGTGGCGTTCTGGAGGAAGAAGCGGAAGAGCACCGAGCACTACGCCGGTGACTTCGGCAGTGCCGAGATCAACGTGACCAAGCGGCGAGGTGAGCCGGCGTTGCTCGACATCAAGCTGACGATGACCGCGGAGTACGCCCACGGGCTCGACTTCCAGCACAAACGCGACGAGCTCGGACTGCACCACCCCGAGACGTTGCACGCGCTGCACGGGTACGCGGTCGCGCTGGGCGATCTCCCCGGCAGACGAGACGATGCCATCGAACTGCTGGACTGGCTGGTCGCCGCTCGCGCGGACGACCAAGAGAACAGGCTGCTGGCGTTGAACGACCTCACCAGGCTTCAGCAGCACAGCGGCTACCTCGCGCTGGCCGAACAGCGGCTACGCGAGGCGCTGTCCGGCTGGGAACGGTTACGCGGTCAGGACGACGCCCAGACGTTGCAGATCGCCTCGAACCTGGCGAGCGTCCTGATCGACCTCGGCCGCCGGGAGGAGGCGGAAGGCCTGATGCGGGACACCGTCGCTCGCCGCACACGCACCCTCGGCGCTACCCATCCGGACACGTTGAGCAGCAGGAACACCCTGGCGGGAACGTTACGAGGCTCGCCCGCTCAACTCGCCGAGGCGGAGCACATGTACCGGGCGATGCTGGCCGATATCGACGGCACCACCGATCTGACGCTGGTCGTGCAACACAACCTCGCCGCCGTCCTCACCCACCAGGGCAAACACGCCGAGGCACTGAAGATGTACCGCGCTCTGATCGAAAGCCGGTCACAGCGGCAAGGCGACGATCACCCGGATACGTGGACATCCCGGCACAACTACGCCGTCGTACTCAACTCGCTGGGTCACGTCACCGAGGCCGAGGACAGGCTCGCCGAAGTCCTGGAGGGATACCGGCGGGCGTACGGACCACGGCACGCCGCGACCCTCAGCGTGCAGGTCGACCTGGCGGCAACGAGGGCGAACCAGGGCCGCGGCGCGGAGGCGGTGCCGCTGCTGCGTGACGCGATCGAGGGCTACCGGAGCACGCACGGCCCGAACCATCCCCTCGTGCGCGAACTCACGGACGTGCTCGCGCGGTTGGGAGGATGACGAGCGAACGACTGCGCCACCCCCTTGTTCCCCGTCCCACACCGCAACCGGTGGCGACCACCGCCGAGTTCAACGAGTCACGGCGTCAGGAGGCGTATCCGCGCAGCAGCTTGAGCGTGTTCTGTGAACTGGAGTCCTCCCGCGTGGTGACAAGGGCGAGGGACTGTTCCGGCGAACGGGCGAGCACGAGGATCTGCTGGGTGACCGTGAGTTCGCCGACCAGCGGATGGCGCAGCCGGTACGAGTCCGCTTCGCAGGGCCGGATCCGATGGTCGTTCCACAGCGCGGCGAACTCCGGGCATTTCATTGCCAGTTCCCCGACCAGTGACGCCAGGAGCGCGTCCTCGGGGTGGCGCCCGGCGACCTGCCGCAGGCTGCCCACCACCGCTCGCGCCTTGCGTTCCCAGTCCGCGTACAGGTCCCTGGTGTGCGGGCCGAGGAACACCATGCGTGTCAGGTTCGGCCGGTCGGCGGGACGGTCGGGCGCGGTGGGGTCGAGGTGCCCGGCCAGCAGGGCGTGCGCCAGGGGGTTCCAGGCCAGCACGTCGGTGCGGCGGCCGAGGACGAGCGCCGGAGTGTTCCCGACCGAGCGCAGCAGGTCACGGGTGAGGGCGTCGACGCGTTCCACCGGTGGACGCCTGAGGGGCCGGGGACGCTGGGAGGCGAGCTCCCGCAGGTGTGCGCGCTCGTGCTCGTCCAGCCGCAGGGCGGTGGCGAGCGCGTCCAGGACGCCGTCGGACGCGTTGACCGACTGGCCCTGTCCTGGCTGCCGACCTTCCCCAACGCCACCTATCTGATACCGAGGCGCGACTTCGAGTTCTGGAGCCCCGAGAACGACCGCGTCCGGAGCCTGGGGCGTGGCAACCAGAACGTGTTCGAGGACAGCGTGGCGCCGGTGCACGAAGCGGGGCAGACGCTGCTGTGGGACGACAGCCACACCATCGACGGGAACCTGCGGCTCGACCTCGCGCCGGGACACACGCCGGGCTCCTCCGTGCTGACCCTGGGGTCGGGCACCGACCGGGCGCTGTTCGTCGGCGACCTGCTGCACACACCGCTGCAGTTCGTGGAGCCCGACACCAACAGCTGCTTCTGCGAGGATCCGGCCGAGGCGAGGGCCACTCGCCGCCGGCTGTTCGGCCAGGCCAGCGACACCAACTCCCTTGTCCTGCCAGCGCATCTGGGCGGGCACGGCGGGGCGGAGGTCGTCCGGGACGGCGACAGGTTCGCCATCAAGGCATGGGCCCGCGCGACGCCGATTGCAGTCCGGTGATGGTGTTCGTGCACGGCGGCGGTTTCGTGGCGGGCTCATCCAGCGCTCCGCCGTACGACGGCGCCGCGTTCGCCCGCGACGGGGTGGTCCTGGTGACGCTCAACTACCGCCTCGGCATCGCGGGCTTCCTCGACCTATCTGGCACCGCAGGGGAAGCTGACAGGCGGCCGAACCGCCCGCGGCGCTGGCCGACCAGATGCACGCGGCGTGGGTCGCGTTCGCCAGGACCGGCGACCCCGGCTGGCCGCCGTTCGGCCGGGGGCGGCTGATCCGCCGATTCGACGGCGAAGGGGTCGGTTGGCGAGGGTCACCATCACCAACCGGCCTGTCGAGGCGATCGAATGCCGCCGGCCAGGGATGACGGGCGCCGCCCACACACGTCAGCACCGAACCGGCAGCGGCACCGCCGACGAGCAGCCGAAGTCCGTCAACCGACCGGCGCGCTCGCCCGGGTCAGAGCGTGCCGTACGTCTCACCACCCAGTTCCAGTACCGCGCTGCCCGCGCTGGCGTCGGCCAGCCAGTCACGGAAGGCGTCCAGCTCGGCCTCCGGCAGTCCGACCTCGATGCTCACCGCCGTCCCGTACCGGACCTCGCGCACCGCGCGGCCGGTGGACCGTAGGTCGTTCTCCAGCTTTCCGGCCCGCTGGTGGTCGACGGTGATGGTGGCCAGCCGGTATCGGCGGCGGACCACCGTGCCCAGGGCGTCCAGCGCCGCGCCGAGCGATCCGCCGTACGCCCGGATCAGTCCGCCGGCGCCCAGCTTGACCCCGCCGAAGTAGCGGGTGACCACGGCCACGGCGTAGCGGACGTCGCGCCGCGTCAGCATCTGCAGCATAGGCACGCCCGCGGTGCCGCCGGGCTCGCCGTCATCGCTCGCCTTCTGCAGCGCGGCGTCGGCGCCGATGACGTATGCGAAGCAGTTGTGGTTGGCGGACGGGTGCTCGGCCCGGACGCGACGGATGAAGTCCTGGGCCTCCTGCTCGGTCGCGGCGGGCGCGAGCGAGCAGATGAAGCGGGACTTGTTGATCTCGGTCTCGTGCACGCCCGCGCGGGCGATCGTCCGGTACTGCTCCTGCATCCGTCCAGCGTATGCGCATGCCCCGCCGCCGTCGGCGGGCGGTCGGCGTGCGGCGCGAGGAAAGGAGGGCAACCCGGGGCGGGTGTGGAACGTCCTGTGATCGGGAGCATACGGCTCTCCGCCACCGAAGGAATGTGAATGACGGTTCAGCGCGCGGAGCGGGCGGTCCGGAATCCGGCCGTGCCCGCCCGACGAGCGGCCCCAAGCGGGGCGTGGCTGGCGTGGTGCCTGCCGGTGGCCGGTGCCGCCGCCGACGAGCTGGCCGCCTCGGCACTGGGCTGGGGCCTCACGGTCAGCGCGGTGCTCGCCGCGGCGTTGTCCGGCGCGCGCTGTTCCCGGGCGGGCGCCTGGTGGGTGGTACCGGCCCCACCCCTGGTGGTCGCGGTGGTCACCGTAGCGGCCGAGCTGGTGTCCGGCGGCACGGGCCACCACGGCAAGGGCCTGTCAACCGCCGCCGTGCACTGGGCCGTTGACGCCTTTCCCGCCATGGCGGCGGCGGAGGCCACGGTGCTCGCGGTACTGACCGTTCGGGCGCTCAGGGCGCGCCGTAGGCGGGGGTAGCCGGGGCCGGGCCGCGGGCGACCTCGCGATCCGCGGGGACGACGAGGGCCGCGGGCCGCCACAACACCGTGGAACGGAAGCCACACGGCAACCGCGGCCCACGGCGTCCCCTAGGCGGCAGCGGGATGCTTGAACACCTGCCGGTCGTGCCACGTGATGAACGCGGGGTCGACCGGCGGGTTCCCCGGCCGTGGCGCGGCCAGAAGCTGCCCGGCCAGCGCGTCCACCGCCCGGCCCGCCTCGTTGCGGGCCACGTACAGCCCGGAGACCCGTATCCGCATGTCCAGCGTCAGCCCGAGCACCCCGAGGTCGAGCAGGGCGTGGTGCAGGGCGCACAGGGCCAGGGCGTTGCGCACCTCGTCGGGGCCGTCCTGGCTGTGCCACCGTATGTGCGCCGCCTGGAGGCCGACGGGGTTGCGGCCGAGTGCCCCGTCGTAGCCGCACATCGCGCAGGCGAACGCGTAGGCGCGCAGCGCCTCTTCGGCGAAGCCCGAGCGTCGGGTCCGCCGCCGCGGTGTCCTGGGGACTAGCGCGTAGGCCGCCTCCTCAAGGCTGGTCAGGTCCAGTCCGGCGCCCTCGCAGACGAGCGGTTCCAGCGCCGGGGTGAAGTGCCGGTCGAGCAGGACCCGTACGGCGGCGGCCAGCGTGCCGGGATCCGCGAGCAGCAGTTCCACTTCGGGGCGCAGCCGGCCGACCGCGCCATGTGACCGCAGCCAGTTGCCGCGTTCCGGCGCGCCGGAACCGATCGGCTGCTCGCTTCCGTCGAGCAGCTGCCACAGGGTGCGCTCAAGGTGCACGAACGGCATGGCGGCGCGCTGCCGTTGGGCCGTGACGCTGACGACGGACGGGCCGAAGTCGTTGATCAGCCGGCTGACCGGCTCCTCCGCGTCGGCGTACGTGACGGCGGTGCTTCCGGTCTCCGCGTACCGCCCGAACAGCCAGAGCAGCAACAGAGGTTTGTGCGGCGCCCGCCGCCCACCGACCGGCGCGGTCTTCAACCGGGCGAGCCGCTCGAACAGTTCCTCACGCGTCACGTGTCAAACCTTACGAAGGCCGCGCGTTCGCCTTCCCGTTGGCGCCCCACCACACCGAACCGAGCAGCAGCGCCCCCGGGACGACTCCGGCGGTCGTGGCGATGTCCGCCGCCGAAGCGCCGTAGCCGGCCAGCGCGAGGCCCGTGGCGCCGCAGGCCGTCATCGCCGCTGCGAGCCAACGACGAAGGCGAGCCCGAAGGCGCCGCCTGTCAACCAGCCTGTCTGTTCTCTTGTCACAGCCCACAGTCTCGCCGACGCGGATCATGGACAAACCCGGGTCGCCGGGAATCCCCAGCCGACGACGCTCGTTACGAGGCAGAACGCATTTCGCGACCCGCAGGAGGCAGGCGTGTACGGCGACCCGGCATCGATCCGCAGGATCCTGACTGGGCTTGGTGACACCTGGGCCGTGGTGGGGCTGTCCACCAACGAGCAGCGGGCCGCGTACGGCGTCGCGGAGGTGCTCCAGCGGTACGGCAAGCGGATCGTGCCCGTCCATCCGAGGGCCGAGACGGTGCACGGGGAGAAGGGGTATTCCTCGCTGTCCGAGATCCCGTTCCCGGTTGACGTCGTTGACGTGTTCGTCAACTCCGAGCTGGCCGGCCCGGTGGCGGACGAGGCGGTGGCGATCGGGGCCAAGGCGGTGTGGTTCCAGCTCGGCGTGGTGGACGAGGAGGCGTACCACCGGGTGCGCGAGGCGGGTCTGGAGATGGTGATGGACCGCTGCCCGGCGATCGAACTGCCGAGGCTGCGCTGACAGCGGCGGTGGAGGAAGCACAACGCTCTCCCCTGCGAGAAGCGGACGATCTAATTCCGTGGACGGTTCAACGAGGCCCCACCGGTTGCGCTAGCGTCCTGGCGTGATCACCGTACGAGCCGCCGGTCCCGAGGACGCCGCCGAACTGGTGCGGCTGCGCCGTCTGATGTTCCGTTCGATGAACGGCCGTGACGAACCAGGCGGTTGGGAGGAGACGGCGCGCAGGCTCATACGACGGCAGTTGGCCGACCCCGGCGGAACGCTTGGCGCGTTCGTGGTGGACGCGCCGGACGGCGGGCTCGCCGCCTGCGCCGTGGGCACGGTAGAGCAGCGGCTGCCCGCTCCTGGGCACCCCACCGGCCGGTTCGGGTTCGTCTTCAACGTGTGCACCGACCCGGCCCACCGCCGCCGCGGCTACGCGCGGGCGACGACCGAGGCGCTGCTCGGCTGGTTCGCCGAGCACGGGGTGACCCGGGTGGATCTGCACGCCACCCCGGAAGCCGAGGAGATGTACCGCGACTTCGGCTTCGCCGAACACTCCACCGCGCTCTCCCTCGACCTGTCGCGTCCCAACGGCTGAGCCGCCGCCTCACCCAGCGGCCCGGCCGAGCCCTTCGAGCACCACCGCGTCCGGCAGACCGGCCAGCGCCTTGCCGGGCACCAGCAGCTTGCCGCGCCGCCGCCCGCTGCCGATGACGACATACGGGGTGTCGGCCACGGCCGCGTCCACCAACAGCGGCCATTCCCGCGGCAGTCCGATCGGTGAGATGCCGCCGTACTCCATGCCGCTCTCCCCCACCGCGGTGTCCATCGGCGCGAACGACGCCTTGCGGACGCCGAGATGGCGGCGGACCAGGCCGTTGACATCGGCCCGGGTATGGGCCAGGACCACGCATCCGGCGAGCGTGACGTCCTGCCCGCGCCTACCCGCCACGACCACGCAGTTGGCCGACCGCTCGGGCGGAATGCCGTGGAGCTCGCCGAAGACGGCGGTGTCGGCGTCGGCCGGGTCGGAGTCCACGTAGAGCACCTGGTCCACCGGGACCGGTCCGCGCCAGGCGCGCAGCGCTTCGGCGACCGGTGGGGCCAGCAGGTCGAGGTGGTCGGAGGCCTGGAGTACTTCCGCGAAGTTTCCGATGGGAGCGTGCATACTCCGCACGCTAGCGCGCCGACGGGGCTCAGCGCGGCGGCGGTACGGAGATCGCCAGCGTCATCTCCACCGGTTCCGGGCCGGTGTTGTGGTAGCCGTGCGGCGCCGCCGCCTCGAAGCTGGCGGTCGCGCCGGCGGGGATGTGGAACTCCGCGCCGTCCAGCACGAGAGTCAGCCGGCCCGTCTCGACCCTGATCAACTCCGCGGTGCCGACCGGGTGCGGGTCGGAGTCGTGGCCCTCGCCCGGCATCAGCCGCCAGGACCACAGCTCCAGTGGCCCGGGCGCCTCGGTGCCGATCAGCAGCGTGCCGTGGCTGCCCGCCGGCGTCTCCCACAGCCTGACCGCCTGTTCGGGCGGGACCATGCGGACGGCGGGCCCCTCAGCCTGGTCGACCAGTCCGGCGATGCTCACCCCGAGCGCGTCGCCGAGGCGGACCACCGTCCCGATGCTGGGATTGGTACGGGCCTGCTCGATCTGGATGATCATGCCGCGACTGACTCCGGAGCGGGCCGCCAGCGCGTCCAGGGAGTAGCCGCGCTCCTGGCGCAGGCGTTTGAGGTTGCGCGCCAGCGACTGCGCGACGTGTTCGAGATCCGGCACCGACCTACCGCCCCCTTGGTGGCGTTTCCCGGGCACGGCACCAGGGGCGACCGCACCGTTAAGTATTTTGAATGACTTAATGCAATATAGTGCACTACGCTGGACTGCACTACAACGTCCATCCCACTGTACTGCGAGGTAGTGCCGTGACAGCGGTTTTCGCCCTGGCCACCAGTCTGCTCTGGGGGCTCGCCGACTTCGGCGGCGGGCTGCTGACCCGCCGGTTCCCCGCCCTGACCGTGGTCGTGGTGTCGCAGACCGCCGCCGCCCTGGTGCTGGGCGGCATCGTGGTCGGCACCGGCGGATGGAGCGAAGCGGGGCCGCGGCTGTGGTTCGCGGTGGCCGCGGGAGTGGTCGGCCCCGCCGCGATGCTGTGCTTCTACCGGGCGCTGGCGCTCGGCCCGATGGGCGTGGTCTCACCGCTGGCCACGATCGGCGTGGTGGTGCCGGTGGGCGTCGGGCTGGCGCTCGGCGAGCGCCCTGGACCGCTGCGGATCGCGGGCATAGTGGTGGCCGTCGTCGGGGTGACGCTCGCCGGCGGCCCGGAGTTCCGCGGTGCGGCGGTGCGGCGGCAGGCGATCATGCTGACCCTGGTCGCGGCGATGGGTTTCGGCGCCGTGATGGCACTGATAGCCGCTGCCTCGGTCAATGTGACCGGCCTCTTCCTCGCGCTGTTCGTCCAGCGCCTGTGCAACGTCGTGGTCGGCGGCACGGCGCTGGCGGTCTCGGTGCGACGGGGTGCCCCGGCGCTTCCGGAGGGCGGAGCGGCACTGGTGCGGCGCAGTCTGCCCGCGCTGGTCTTCGTCGGACTCGCCGATGTGGCGGCCAACGGCTCGTACGCGCTGGCGGCACGGCATGGCTCGGTGGCCGTCGCCGCCGTGCTCGCCTCGCTGTACCCGGTGGTCACGGCGCTCGCCGCCCGGTTCGTGCTCAAGGAGCGGCTGCGCATGGTGCAGGCCGCGGGCGCCGGGCTCGCGCTCGCCGGGTCGGTGCTGCTGGCCGCCGGGTAGCGGCGGCCGAACGCTACTGCGCCTCCGGGTCCAGCCGCGCCAAGGCCAGCACCTGTTCAGGGGTCAGCCCCGGCGGTAGCGGCACCGGCGCGGGGGTGCGCAACGGCGGCTGCCAGCCCTGCTCGGCGTCCCAACGCCGTACGATCCGCGCGGGCGCCCCGGCCACCACCGAGTGGTCGGGCACCTCACCGCGTACCACCGAGCCCGCCGCGACCACCACGTTGCGGCCCAGACGGGCGCCCGGCAGGACCACCGCGCCCGCGCCCAGCCAGCTTCCCGTGCCGATCTCGACCGGCGCGGTGCGCGGCCACTGCTTGCCGATCGGCTGGCCGGGGTCGTCGTACGAGTGGTTGTCACTGGTCACGTACACGTACGGACCGCAGTACACCTCCCGCCCGAAGACCACCGGCTGGGAGGCCACCACATGGCTGCCGCGCCCCAGCACGACGCCGTCTCCGAGCCGCAGCACCGGATCCGGCCCGAACTCCATGCCCGGCACCATGCCAACGGTCAGGGTGACCTGCTCGCCGATGATGCAGTAGTCGCCCAACTCGATCCACCGCTCGCCGAAGATCGTCCCCTGTGGGTACGCCAGCCGCGTGCCGGGGCCGATCCGGCCGAAACGGAAAGGGCCGGGGCGCTCCGCACTGACCGCGGCGGTCTCCCGTATCCAGCGGGCACCGCGGTGTATCAAGCCAGAGGCGACGCGGCGGCGCCAGGCCGTCAGAGCCACCAGCGGCGGCAGGGATGAGAACACGTTGCTGTTCTTCGGCACTCGCACACAGTAGCGACCACGTGCGATCATCGCGGTACCGGGACAGGGACGGAGGAGTCTGCATGGAGCGGCGGGCGTTGGTCACCGGCGTGGCGGGACGCGAACCGGAGGTGGCCGCCGAGGCGTTCGTCGCGCCAACGGCCGTGGTACTGGGCGAGGTTCGACTGGCCGCGGGCTCCAGCGTCTGGTACCACACGGTGCTGCGCGGCGACTGTGAACGAATCACGATCGGCGCCGACAGCAACATCCAGGACAACTGCACCGTGCACGCCGACCCTGGCTACCCGGCGGTCGTCGGTGAGCGGGTCTCGGTCGGGCACAACGCGGTGCTCCACGGCTGCGTCATCGAGGACGACGTACTGGTGGGCATGGGCGCCACCGTCCTCAACGGGGCGCGTATAGGCGCCGGTTCGCTGGTCGCGGCAGCCGCCCTGGTGCCGCAGGGCCTACAGGTGCCGCCCGGTTCGCTGGTGGCCGGTGTCCCCGCCCGGGTCAAGCGCCGACTTACCGATGAGGAACGGGAGTTGGTGCGGGCCAACGCGGCGCACTACGTACAGCTGGCGGCGGCCCACCGCAAGGCGTTCGCCCCGCGGTGAGCCGCGCCGGTCACTCCCCGACCGGGGCGGACACCGGCTCCGCCGCCGTCTCCTGTCGCGCCGCGTGCGACTTGGCCCGGCGCCGCACCACCACGAACGAACCGATACCGATCAGCACCGCCGCCGCGAGCCCGAAGTACGAGAACTTCTTCAGCCACGCCTCGGCGACGACCCCGACGTAGTAGACCGCCGCCGTGGTGCCCCCGGCCCAGGCGATACCGCCGAGCAGGTTGGCGGTGAGGAACTTCCAGTACCGCATGTGCAGCATGCCCGCGATCGGACCGGCGAAGATGCGCAGCAGCGCGACGAACCGGCCGAAGAACACCGCCCACATGCCCCAGCGACGGAAGGACCGCTCCGCGGTGGCCAGATGCTCGGGGCCGAAGTGCTTGGGGAACTTCCGGCCGAGCCGTTCGAACAGTGCCCGGCCGCCCTTGCGCCCGATCGCGTAGCCGATGGAGTCGCCGACCACCGCGCCGGCGACCGCGCACACCCCGACGAACAGCGGGTCGACGGTACCGTGCGAGGCGAGCAACGCGGCGCTGACCAGCACGACCTCACCGGGCAGCGGAACGCCCAGGCTCTCCACCCCGATCACCCCGGCGACCATCAGATAGACCGCGATGGGCGGGATGGTCTGAAGCCACTCCGATACGTGCAACGCCGCTTCCCTCCGTTGACCCCCGTGACCGGCTGCCGGGCCGAAACCGTTGACGGGAAGCCTAAGCGAACGCCGGTGTGATGGGGAAACAGCGCCTTTACCGGGCGCACACCTCAGGCCGCGGGCGCGTCCCAGTCCTCCGGGATGCCGAAGGTGCGCACCATGCCCGTCCGGCCCTCGTCGGTGATCCGCACGACACGCCGGGCGTCACCCCGGCGGATCCAGCCCAGCGCGAACAGCCGCCCGGTCAGCGCCGCGCCGAGCGCGCCGGACAGGTGGTGGCGCTGCTCGCTCCAGTCCACGCAGTAGCGGATCGCGGGCCTGCGGCGCGGCAACTCGTCCGGGTCGACCCCGAACTCGGTGAGGATCCGCCGCCCGTGGCCGGTGAGTTCGTACGCCACGTCGCGTCCGTACGCCGAGGGCCGGTCGTGGTCCGCCGCATCCTCCCGGTACCGTCCGTCGCCGCCCGCGAGGACGCCGTTGGCCAGCAGGGCGTCCATCAACGCCACCCCGAGCCGTCCGGCGAGGTGGTCGTAACAGGTACGGCAGCGCCGCAGCTGCGCGGCGCGGGTGCCCTCGCGCAACGAGCGCACCGCCTTGGGCGGCGCGACCCTGGCGAGCGCCTCCAGTACGTCGGAGACCTCGGGACCGCTGAGCCGGTAGTAACGATGGCGGCCGTGGCACTCGACGGTCACCAGTCCGGCCTCCAGCAGCCTGGCCAGGTGGGCGCTGGTGGTCGAGGGACTGATCCCGGCCTCCGCGGCCAGCACGCTCGCGGGCAGTCGCCGCCCGTCACCGAGCGCCAGCAGCACCCGCACCCGGGAAGCATCACCGAACACGGCTGCCGCACTGGCCACATCAGCCTCGTGTTCCTGCGGGGCGGTGTCCATCTGCATGCCTCCAGCGTAGGCGGCACACATTTCGCCCCGCACCGAAGCGTGCCGGGAAGCCGGGCGTCCATGCTTCGCCGGCCGCCGAAGGGATTCGGCACGAGGGTGGACACATGGCCTCCACCGACCAACTCACCACCGCCTCCGACCAGTCGGCCCGCGCCGCACGGGCCGCACCCGGACGCTCCTGGCTGCCGCTGCTCGCGGTGTCCCTTGGCTTCTTCATGGTCATCCTCGATGTCACCGTGGTCACCGTGGCCGTCCCGGTCCTCGGCGGCGCGCTGCACACCAGTGCCTCGGCGCTGCAGTGGGTGGTGGACGGCTACACCCTGGTGTTCGCCTGCCTGCTGCTGCTGTGCGGCGCGATGGGCGACCGGTTCGGCCACCGCCGTGCCTTCCTCGCCGGGCTCGCGGTGTTCACGGTGGCCTCGGCGGCCTGCGGCGCGGCGACCACCGGCGGACAGCTGATCATGGCGCGCCTGCTCCAGGGCGCCGGCGCGGCGCTGATGGTTCCGGCGTCGCTGGCACTGCTACGGGCGGCCTATCCCGAACCGGCCGCCCGCGCAAGGGCGTTCGGGGTGTGGGGCGCGGTGTCCGGCCTCGGCGCTGCGGCGGGCCCGGTGATCGGCGGCCTGGCCGTGTGGGCGATCAGCTGGCGCGCGGTCTTCCTGGTCAACCTCCCCTTCGGAGTGCTGGCGACCGCGCTCACCGTGCGCTGCGTTCCGGCGCCGCGGCCGCACCGGGGCGCGCGGCTGCGGCTGCCCGCACAACTGCTGGGCGTCGCGGCGCTGGCCGCGCTGACCACGGCACTGAACGAGGGCGGCACTCGGGGTTGGACCGATCCGCTGATCGTGGGCTGCCTCGGCGGTGCCGTCGCGGCGGGCGCGGCCTGCGCTGTGCTGCTGCGCCGCCCGGTGGATGCCGCGGTTCGGTCGAGCCGGGCACAGCGGCGGGGTCTGGCCGGTGGCGCGACCGTCGGTCTGCTGCTGAACCTCGGCTTCTACGGGCTGCTGTTCCTCGCCACGCTCTACTTCCAACAGCAGCGCGGCTACGGCCCGTTGACCGCCGGGCTGGCGCTGCTGCCGATGTTCGTGGTGATGACCGTGTCGTCGTTCGCCTCCGGACGGCTGGGCGCCCGTACCGGACCGCGGGCCCCCATGGTGGTGGGTCTGCTGGCGGGCGCGGTGGGCCTGGCCGGTTGGCTGCTGGCCGCGCCGGACACCCCGTACCCGGTGCTGGTGGCGCCGATGGCCCTGGCGGGGCTGGGCACCTCCTTCGCCATGCCCGCCGCCACGACCGCCGTGATGGAGTCGGCGCCCAGCGAACGCGGCGGTACGGCCGCCGCGCTGCTCAACGCCGCCCGGCAACTCGGCAGCGCGCTCGGGGTGGCCCTCTTCGGCAGCCTGTCGGCGGCCCACCTGATCCCGGGGATCCATCTGTCGGCGCTGCTGGCGGCCACCGGGTTCGTGCTGGCCGCGGCCACGGCGGCGGTGACGGCGCCCGGCCGCCGCGCGTAGCGCCGTCAGCAGGTGGGCAGTCCGGGTACCGGCTGGTCGTTGGCGCCGCCCTTGAGGTAGACGTCGCTCACGTACACATTGGTGTTGCCGCTGTCGTCGTCGGTCCTCGCCCACCACGTGTTCGTCCACCGGCCGCTGGTCTCCCGGCGGCCCAGATCGGCCTGGCAGTAGAAGTAGTTGGTGCCCGCGTGCAGCGTGCCCACCCGCGCCCCGCCCTGGTTGTACGTCGCCGCGCCGTGCCAGGTCGTGCAGTTGTACCTGCCGGCACCGGCGGGCGTACACGGCGGGGGCGGTGGGCCGTCGCCCTTGTACGAACCCGGGGGCGTGGCCGACCCGGTGCCGTTGGTCGGACGGCCGTCCTCGTGCTTGCCGTGGCCCGGCTTGTGGGACGAGCCGGGTGGCTCCTCGCCCCGAACCCGGTGGCCGCCCTGTCCCGGCCGCGTCGTGCCGTCGGTCGAGGTGTCCAACGAGGGCGCGGCGGCGCCCTGTTGGGGAGCGGCGGCGGTGCCGTTGCCGCTGTCCCCGGAGGTGAGCGCGTAGGCGACGCCACCCGCGGCCAGTACGACGACGGCCGCTGCCGCGGCCAGCAGCGCCCGTCCGCGCCGCCGCTCCGTGGGCCGGCCGCCCTCCGGGCTCACCAGCGGTTCCGGCTGCCGCGTCAGTGGCGGTTGCGCCCGCGTGACCAGCGTTTCGGTTCCGGCCGCCACGGCCTGGAGCATCTCCCGGGCCTGCGCGGCGGAGGGGCGGACCGCCGGGTCCTTGTGCATCAGCGCCCGCAGCACGGGGGCCAGCGGACCGGCTCGGCGCGGCTCCGGCAACTCCTCGGTGACGATGGCGGTCAGCGTCGAGTACACGGAGGAGCGGCGGAACGGCGACGCGCCCTCCACGGCCGCGTACAACGTCATGCCCAGCGACCAGATGTCCGACGCCGGTCCCGGCTGCTGCCCCTGGGCCCGCTCCGGTGCCATGAAGTCCAGCGAGCCGACCAGTTCGCCGCCGCGGGTCAGTTTGGTGGCCGCCTCGTCGCCCGGCGCCTCCATGCTGGCGATGCCGAAGTCGGTGAGCACCACCCGGCCGCCGCGCTCCAGCAGCACGTTGCCGGGCTTGACGTCCCGGTGCAGCACCCCGGCCTGGTGCGCCGCGTCCAGCGCGTCCAGCACCTTGGCGCCGATGCCCGCCGCCTCCCGCGGGTCCATCGGGCCGCGCTCGCCCAGCACATCGTCAAGTGACGGTCCGTCGACCAGTTCCATAACGATGACCGGGCGGCCGTCCTGCTCGATCACGTCGTGCACGGTGATCACACCTGAGTGCCGGACGCGGGCGGCGGCCCGCGCCTCGCGCTGCATGCGTACCCGCAGATCGTCCAACTCCGGTGCGGAGGCGTCCGTGTAGGCCCGCAGTACCTTCACCGCGACCTCGCGGCCCAGCACCTCGTCCCTGGCACGGCAGACGACGCCCATGCCGCCCCGGCCGATCTCGCCGGTCACCCGGTAGCGACCGCCCAGCAGTGCGCCGGTGAGGTCACCACCCGTCTCCCCCGCCGTAGCCACGGATCCACCGTCCCCTCGCTCACCCGTCCCCTGGCGGGCAACAGCCTAGAGGAGGGGCACCATACGTCCGGCACTCCGACCGGGCCAATCGAAGACCGCCATCAGAATGAATGCGCACGAATCCCGGCATATGCCTTCTCCGTAGTGGTCACAGACACGGGCGTACGACACTCACCGCCACTGGCAAGTGGCGGACGTCCACAGCTCTGGAGGCATTCGTGTCCCGAACCCTGCCCCGTCTCGCCGCCACCGTCGGCGCCGCCGCCATGCTCGTGCTGGGCGCCGCCGGGCTCGCCAGCGCCCACAACCAGCACGACCACGACAACCAGCACGGCGACCACCACCACGCCTGGTCCAACGGGGCCTACTTGCACGACGCCGCCAAGTACTGGAACAAGGGCCTCGACTACGTCGACGACGAGCACGTGGCCGACGCCTACAAGAAGGGCGGTGCGGAGCTGGGCAACGGCGTGACCGGGCCGGGCAACTACTACGGCCCCGCCTCCTGACGACCGGCCGCCACGGCCCACGTTCCACCCCTGGCTCAGCAGCGGCCCCTCAGGGGCCGAGTGACCGGAAACAGCACGGCGAGGCCCCGCGCCCAGGTGAGAGCGCGGGGCCTCGCCGTGCTTCCACCGCCGGACTCAGTGGTGGTGCACCACGGTGGTGTGGTGCACCACCGTGTGGTGAACGACGGTGTGGTGGACGACCGGTTGGTGCACCACGACATGGTGGACGACCGTGCGGTGGTGGGTACCGCATCCGGTCGCGAGCAGGGCCGTGGCGGCCAGCACGGTGACGGACAGCGCGGTCTTCAGGCGGTACACGTTGCTCCTCGGAATCGTGAAACGGTGCCGTACATCCCTGAGGACGCACCGGCGACACGATCGTATCCCTGTCAGGAACACGCCCATCCGCCCCGGTCTGCGGGGCGCTACGGGTACGGCGCCGTGCGGCCACCTCGCCGGTGGGGGCGCCGCCTTCGCGGGTGAGCTGGCCGCCTGGCGCCCGCCTTCGGGGCGTAGCCCATGCCGATTCCGGAGCGAGTACGAAGGGCGTGATACTCGCTCAGCATGTTTTCAGGTAGGGGCTGTCCGGGATGTGGGCCTGCCATTCCTGCTTTGTCAGGCCGCCCGACTCGGTGCAGAGCTCTCGGATCAGCCGCGCAGGTGCCACGGTGTAGGTGAAGAACCGGCCGTCCTTGTCCACACCGGTCAACGTCGAGCCGTCCGGGCTGAACGTGAGCGCGAGGATCCCGTCGAAAGTGTCGTGATCGGGCGTCGTGAGCGGGATGCCCAGCTCGGACCCGGTGCGCCTGTCCCATACCTTGACCTGGTAGCCGGTGCCGGATTGGTGCACCGTGGCGAACAGCCGACCGTCGGGTGAGACGGCGGTGGCACTGTCCTGGCCGCTGAGCGGGGGCGATATGGTTCCGGTGCGCAGGTCATCATCGGCGGGCTGGAGCGTTCGGGTGTTCCAGAAGCGGATGTAGGGCCGGAATCCGCGGGGGAGTTCGTAGGCGGTCGTGCCGTCGTCGCTGAGAAAGCCGACCTGCATACTCGGGTCGCCCTTGGTGAGGATTCGGCCGGAGGGGAACGCGACCCTGCCGAAGTTCGGAGCGGCGATCAAGGACTTGCCGTCGGCTTGGAAGAACATGGCCATGCCGTTATCCGGGTAGCCGAGGTCGGCTCGGACCTGCCGGATCTGGTGCATGTTGGTCAGGTCCCAGAACGTGAGCACGTTGGTTCCGCTGACAGGCCCGATCTCCACGGCAAGTGATTTGTCGTCCGGTGAGAAGGCGAACGCGTCCAGAGCTCCGCTGCGTTGGCCTTCCTCGATGGCGGGCAGGCTGCCGAGTAGATGCCCTGTCCTGCCCGCCGTGTCCCAGACATAAATCCTGGTGCCATAGAGGGCAGCGAGTCGGCGCCCGTCGCGGCTCAGCTGAATGTCATCCACGGACGGCCCCGAGTCCCCCACGGGTAGGGGGGCGGTGGCACGTTTGGTCCGCGTCAGCGCGGACCAGAGTTCGATCCCGCCGTCTTTGGCGAGAGCGATGGTGCGCCGGTCGGCACTGACCACTGCCTGCCCGTAATTCTCGCTCGTCCCGGCGGGAGAGTCGGTGTACGCGCTGACGTCGAATGTCCGGACCGAGCCGTCGAGTCCCACACACCGGAGCTTTGAGACATCGGGCGTGAAGCGCATGTCCGCCAGGGGGGAACACTCGCTCTGGGTGATCGAATTGTGCATGACGGGCTGGGAAGCGCCCGATGTGAGGTCCCAGATGATGGCACCCTGCACGAGATACCGGCCATCACGGCTGAAGGCGACAGGATCGTCGGTGATTGTCGAGCCGCCTTTGAGTTCGGTGCCTGACCATCCCTTGGTGCGGTCGAAGATGCTGATCCTGCCGTCTTTGAGGGTCAGTGCCGCCGTTTTCCCGTCCGGGCCGAAGACCACGGGGCCCACGATGTCGTCGGCCTTGACGCCGGTGTAGGGGACGGGCACGGGCAGTTTCCTCCCCGTGCGCATGTCGATCCAGGTGAACGGATGTCCTTGCCCGCCGGGCACGGACAGCACACGTTCGTCCGGTGAGAAGGAGGAATCCATCAAGAGGAAGTCCGCCATGCTGGGGCCCACCCTCAAGTGGCGCGCGCTGTTGCGCGTGTCCCAGACATCCAGCGTTGACGAGTTGTCCGAGGCGACCGTTTCGACCATCAGGTAGCTGCCCAGAGGGCTGATCATCGTCCTTGGCCAGTACCCGTCCGCCAGCCTGGCGCTGTGAAAGGTGTGAGGGGTGCGGAGGCGGCCACTGACTGTATCCAGCACGCGGGTGTACCCGTCATCGGTGCTCACGGCCGCTGTCCTGCCGTCCTCGGAGAGGTCGACCTGATGGATCCTGGCCGGCGCGGTGTAGGCGGTGGTCCGCGTGCGGGTGCGGAGGTTCCAGACCTCCAGGCGGGTGCCCGCGCAGGCCACGAGGGTCTGCCCGGCGGCGTCGAGAGCCGATTGCGTCGGGACGAAGTCGGGAAGTCTCAGCGCGTCGGTCTCCCACTGGTTGCGTGCGGCCAGCAGGGCTGACCATGACTCGGGTGTTGCGGCGAGGCGGGCCGAAGCCACCGCCAGTCGGCGGGCGAGTTGGGGATCGGAGAGGTTGACTGACTGGGCGACTCCGGCCACCTGGGCGGAGGCTGCACGGTCACGCTGTCCGATGACGGTCTGCCGCTGGTCCCATGCGACAACGGTGGCGATCAGGGCGAGAACCAGCATTCCGGCGAGCGTGACGTTGATGCGTTTGGTGCGGCGCAACGCTGATTGCTGACGCTGTCGGCTGGCTTCCAGGAACTCGGCGATATCGGCCGGGAGAGTGCGTTGGCCTGCCCATTTCTCTCCTTCGGTGAGGAGGGAGCCGTCCAGCAGGTCACCGGGCAGGCCGCTGTGTGCGTGGCGGGACTGCTGTTCGCTGGCGCGTAGGAACCAGACCTGGAACTGGTGGTCCTGGGCGACCCAGTCACGCAGGTCGGCCCAGCCACGGATGAGAGCGTCGTGGATGAGCTCCGCTGCCGGTTCACCAGAGGGCGCGCCCGCAGGTGTGGTGCTGGTGATGACGATGCGGTAGCGGGTCAGGGCTGCCAGCACGGCGTCGAAGGCGGCATCGGCGGCATGGCCCGTGAGTCCGTGGTCGGTCGCCAGGGCTCGCAGGCGAGTGAGAGGGACGGGCCGGCGGGTGGCGGGGACGCCGTTGGCTTCGTCGGCCGGTTGGACCAGTCCGGTGAGGATCCGTTGCGCGATGGGGCGCTGCTCGGTGGGCAGTTGGCTGAGGGCTCGGTTGCACCAGGCCGTCAGACTGCCGGTGACCTTGCCGATCCTCTCGTATGCCGCATGGGTGAGACGGCCGTCGTCACGACGACGGCGTACCCATAGTTCGCGCAGGGCCAGCTCCAGCGGCGGGAGCAGGGTGACCGGCGCTTGCCGGGTCACTGGGTCGACAGCCAGGACGTCGTCGACGATCCGGTCTGCCAGGTTGGCCTCTAGGGGCAGGCCCACGGCCGCGGCGGGTCGGGTGATCATCGCTTTCAGGTCTGAACGGCTCAACGTCGCGGGGATGTTGCACAGCCCGGGAAGGACGCAGTTCATCAAGTCGGGGGCGAGGGCATCGAGTGGCGCGTAGAAGTCGTTGCGCATCACCAGGAGCACGGTGACGGCGGCGTGGGAACCACCCAGTTCCACGAGCTGGTGTACGGCCCGCAGGCGCTTGTCGTCGGCGCGTTGACGCGATGTGGGAACCGGCTGGGTGACGAGTTCCTCGAACTGGTCGATGACCAGCAGCAGATGATCGTGGTCCGGCTCGGCAGCCAGGCGGGCTTCGGCTGCCGCCAACAGGCCGTCGGTGGCCGCGCCGGGCAGGCCCGCGCCCTCCAGCTCCAGGAGAAGGTCCTGTCCAGGGCGGGCGGACAGGGCCAGCCAACGGTCGCTGCCTGGTATCGCTCCCCCGGCCAGGGCGGGCAGCAAGCCCGCGTTGATCAGCGACGTCTTCCCGGCCCCGGACGGGCCGAGCAGCATCAGCATTCGCCTGTCCCCGCCCAACGCCGCCAACACCCGCTCCACAGCGTCCTGGCGGCCATGGAACCAGTCGGCGTGCCGGGTCGTGAACGGCTCCAGCCCCAGATACGGGCACGCGTGGTGTTCGGCGAGCTGGGGTCGGATCTCCCGCAGCACCTCGGCCGGGGTGGCGTAGGCGATGCCCAGCCCTTTCCCATGGGCATCGGGGGTGGCGATGGAGGTGACCATGCCGATCACCAGGCCGGTGATTTCATCCACCACCGGCCCACCGCTGAACCCGGTCGTCAAGTCGTTGGCCTTCGACAGCTGAAGCAGCCGCCCCGCACCACTGCCCCCGGGAATGAGACCGGCGACTTCGCCGTACCCGAAATGGCCGCCCCGTGGCGCCTGGGCCGGAAACCCGAACGAGAAGACGCCGTGCCCCCGGCATCCCGCACTCGTCCCCACGGCCATGCCCCGCGCCTGCGCCGGAACAGAGACCAGGCGGACAACAGCGATGTCCTCTGCCTCCGGTGCCCGCCACTGCTCGGCAACCACCTCGGCCAGCACGCGTGGCGCGTTCGGCAGGTGAGGGAAAAGCACTTCCACACGGCCACCCGGAATCTGCCCGGCGGCGTGCACTACGTGCGCGCAGGTGAAGCCGGTACCCTCCCCGGCCAGGAATCCCGCCCCGGCAACAGCGCCCTCCGGCGCGAGCACTTGGAAGACCGACAGGGACACCGTCGGCTCACCCACACCGGTAGGGCCGCTCTCACCGTCCCGTAAGCCCGCAGCCGATTCGCCGCCAGGGCCTGACGCAGCCGCGTCCTCCACGGACACCTGGTCACTCCTCGCGTTCTTCACGAGGCGTCATGTCCAGGCTCCCCACTCTCCCACACCACACGGACCTTCAGGTGGACGGCAGCCTCGCCAGCAGTGATGAAGGCTCCGGACTTCGCCGACAGGTTCAACCCGAACTCCACCTCCACCTGCCGCGAACCAGCCTCTCGCAGCTCGCCAAGAACCGCCCGCGTCATCTCGCGCATCGAAACCAGCGATTCCTGCAAGGTCCGGGGCAGTTCCCGTACCGCGTCACCGACCCGACCGGCCTTCACCGGCCCATCGAACCCCGGTGCGTCCTCCACCTCCTCCAGCAGGATCGCCCCACCGCCTTCGAGCGGTATCCGCACAAGACTCGGCATCGGTCCCCCTTTGGATATCCCACTTGGATATCCCACGCCTCTGAGCTATCAAACTGGAAAACAGTCCCATGGAACCCGAGGTTCGCTCCCTCCCCGGAAACCGTCACATGCGGAGCAGACGGCTCCACAGCAGCCCGCGAGCGGGGGTGTTACCACCCGACCGACCGCTCACCGCGCTAGCAGCGTGATCACCCTCGGCGCGGGCGCGCGGGTTCTTGCCGGGCATCGGCTGCGACGGGGGCGGAAACCGAGGCAGGGTTCGGCTGTGGCTTCGGTCGCCGGGTGCGCGGGGTGATGTGGCCCAGATGCTGAAGCCGCCAGACGAGCGAGCGCCACACGGGCCGCTTGAACTCACAACTCAGGTCGGGGGTACGGGAGTTAGCCGACCGCGCCAGCACACGTGTGTTATCCGCCCTGGCAGTGTTCGTCTCCCGACGCACCGGCCGCACACACTGCTACGGCTGCCGCTGCCTGCGGCGGTCACAGTGCCGTATGCGCGAAGTCGGCAGCGCCGCACTCGCCACACACCCCAGGCGTGTGGGCGCACGGTGAGTTCGCAAATCTGAGGCGAAGCGTCGGCTTCGGCGCCTTCGCGTAGGGCTCGGGGGCATCCGACGCTCGGACACCCCCTCGCCGTTGCCGCCCGAAAGCCTGGAGCCCGCGATCCTCTCGGCCTCGCTACCTCAACTCAGCTGTTGGGACGGAGAGTCCACACCACCGTCATCTCTCCCGTGACCGCTTCGTCCTCGCGCTGGATGGCGATGCTCACCGGGAACTCCGGGCGCTGGCCCGCGTCGAGTTCCGCGATGACCTCGGCGATCGGGCGTCCCAGCGTGGCCGTGGCCGTGACCGGCCCCATGGCGAGCTTCTTGTAGCCGATCTCGGCCCGCACCGCCAGCGGAACGGCGCGCGAGAGCTGGTCTCCGAAAGCCGCGAGGACGATGGCGCCGCTGGCGGACTCAGCCAACGTGAACATGGCGCCCGCATGCGGCCCAGCGATGTGGTTGTGGTACTCCGGCTGGTCGGGGAGCCGGAGCACGGCACGTTCCGGAGTCACTTCCAGGAACTCCAGGTTCAGGGTGCGCACCATCGGCACCGTGGCGGCGAGCATCTCGCCAATCGACGTGTTCTCAACGGTCATGGCCGCAATGTTACCCATCAGTAGCATCACTGGCCATACCTGTTCGCGGCACGCGGCCAGCCCCCATGGAACCCTCGGGTTCGAACGTGGGAGCCGCGAGTCCCGGGTTAAGGGTGCAGAGCACGGGAACGGCGACGCTCAGCATGTCGCCGCTTCGACAGGGCCTCAGACGCGGCCGGACGCTACCGGCCGGTAGCGCCGCCCGACCGTGCCCTGCGCCACAGCCTCCAACGCCCCCGATTCGCGCTCCCCCGGCGCACGGTGGCGCGAAACCGGGCCTGGCATGGCTCACGGTCGACCCGACCCGTATCGTTGCTGGCCATGTGGCCTGGACAACAGCAGCCCGGCGGACAGCCGGATCCGCAGGGAGCACCCGCCGACGCCCGTCCCGGTGGGCAGCAGCCCGGTCATGGACAAGCGGGCGCCTTCGGGCCTCCGAGCGGCTTCGGACCCCCGCCTGGCGAAGGCTTCGGCCAGCCCCCGGCGTTCAGCCAGCCCACCGCCCCGGGGTCCGGCCAGCCTCCGTACCCTCCGCCGCAGGCGTTCGGGTACGAGCAACAGCCGCCCGGCTTCGGGCAGGTGCCGCCGCAGTGGCAGCAGCCCGGGCCGCCGACCCTTCCGCCGCAGCCGCCCAACCGGCGGCGCACCACGATCGGCATAGCGATCGCCGCCGCGGTCGTGCTGATCGCCGCGGGCGTGGGCGTCGCCATGGGGCTGCGCGACGGCGGAGGCGATACGACGACGAACGCGGCCTCGCCCACGCCGTCCGCCGCAGTCAGCGCAGCGCCCTCGAACGCGGCGCCCA
This sequence comes from Streptomyces silvisoli, assembly GCF_029269905.1. NCBI lineage: Bacteria > Bacillati > Actinomycetota > Actinomycetes > Kitasatosporales > Streptomycetaceae > Streptomyces > Streptomyces silvisoli. The sequence continues at coordinate 152,559 of NZ_JARJBC010000014.1, forward strand.
GCGCGCCGCCGGAGGCGGGACCGCGCGGCGACGGCTCCAACGTCCAGCCGGTGGTACCGGGTTGGCAGGTCGTGGTGCGGGCCGACCGCAAGGTCGCCTTCGACGTGCCGCAGGGCTGGACGGTGAAGCAGCAGGACGTGCTCATCGGCTTCGAGGACGAGAAGGGCAATCCGGCGGTCGGCATGGGCGCCCCCGCCATCTACAAGGAGAACTACTGCGGCGGCAACACCAACGCGGCCGCCGCGGGCACCAAGGGAGCCGAGGGCGCCAAGAGCGTGCAGGACGCGGCCGAGAACCAGGCCCAGGCCTGGGCGTACTACGGCTTCAACGACATGAAGAGCAAGCAGAAGGGCACCCTGAAGTCCACTTCTGCCACACCGTTCTCCAACTCGCACGGCATCAACGGCTACCTGGCCTCCGCCACGGAGACCAACGTCCCCAAGACCAACCAGTGCGCCACCGACGGCGCTGCCTACGCCATCGCCTGGGTCGGCCACAACAGTCAGCTCACGGTGTTCGTGCTGTACACCAGCACCGGTGTGCCCTCAGAGGTCCCTTCGCAGACCATCAAGACGATCGAGGGCAGCATCCGGCAGATCCCGTGAGGCGGAGGCTCATCCCAGGCTGAAGGCGCCGTCCGGTGGGCGCGGCGAGGGCACCGCGTCGGTGTCCCCCACCGGACGCGCGTCGCCCGCCAACTCCCTTAGCGCGGCACCGTGTTCGACCCTGGCGGGGAAGACGTCGGCGGCCACCCGTCGTGCGAGGTACGGGATCGGCAGATCCCGCGCGCCCGCCACCAGTACGGCGTTGCCGAACCGCCGCCCGCGCAGCACCGAGGGTTCGGCCACCAGGCATGTCTGCGGGAAGACCGCCGCCGCGGTGGCGATCTGCGACCGTAGGAAGTCGAACGGCGCCCCGTCGGCGAGGTTGGCCAGATACAGTCCGTCCGGCCGCAGCACCCGGGCCGCGGCGCGTACGTACTCCACCGACGTCAGGTGCGCCGGCACCCGCGAGCCGCCGAACACATCGGCCACCAGCACGTCCACCGACCCGCCCGGAGCCTGCTCCAGCCAGCCGCGGGCGTCGCGGGTGTGCACCTCGATACCGGAATCCGCCGCCAACGGCAGGACGTCCGCGACGAGTTGGACGAGGCGGCGGTCGGCCTCCACGACCTGTTGCCGGGAGCCCGGCCGGGTCGCGGCCACGTACCGCGGCAGCGTCAACGCGCCGCCGCCCAGATGCACCACATCCAGCGCACGCCCCGGCGCCGCGGCGGCGTCCAGCGCGTGACCGAGCCGCCGGACGTACTCGAACTCCAGGTACTCCGGGTCGTCCAGGTCGACATACGACTGCGGTGCGCCGTCCACCGTGAGCAGCCACGCCCGTGGTCGGTCCACATCCGGCAGCAGCCGGGCGGCGCCGAAGTCCACCTGCCGGTACACCGGTGCCCGCTCGTCCTCGTCCATCACACCATTGTCGCCGGTCCGGCGACCCTCTTACTCAGCCGTCGATACGGCCCGGCCAGTCCGCGTAGCGGATCCGCGAGATCTCCAGGACGTCGCCGAGCGTCCCCCACTCGTCCTTGCCGAGCCGGCTGAGCGGGCGCATCTCCCGCACCTCGGGGTGCCTGTCGCTGAGCACCGCCTCCGAGACCGCGGCGTGCACCACGCGTCCGAACACCACGGTGGAGTCACCGAACCGCAGCGTGCTGTGCAGCTCGCACTCCAGCGCAACCGGAGACGCGGCGACCCGCGGCGGCTTCACCCGCACACTGGGCTCACGCGCCACACCGACCTCATCAAACTCACTGATCCCACGAGGAAAGTCCGTCGCGGTCGCGTTGATCTGCTCAAACATCTGCTCCGGAGCGAAGTTCACCACGAACTCCCCCGTCTCCTCGACGTTGCGCAGCGAGTCCTTCCGCCCCACCGAGGTGAACTGCACGATGGGCGGCTGCACACTGGCGATCGTGTAGAACGAGTGCGGGGCAAGGTTTGCAGAACCACTGTCGCCCGAGATCGTCGAGATCCAAGCGATGGGACGAGGTACCACGACCGCGGTCAGCAGCCGGTAGACGGACTGGCGGTCCATGGTCTCGGGATCAAAGTCGATGCGCATGGCGCCCAGTATCCAGGACGAAGCCCTGCACCCTACACATACATCGACGGTCGACCCCAATCGCGATGTTCGCCGGAAAGTGCCTGGTATCGGAAGGTCACAAGCATCCGGAGCCAGCACTCGTGATACCCGCAGCGCCACCGTCCGTCTGGGAGGACTTCGAGGTCCCCGCGCACGCCCGCGGAGGCCAGGTCACCCTCAACCTGTACGACCACCTCGCCGCCTACGCCCCTAAGCGCCCAGGCGCCTACCTGCGCATCTCCTCTGACCGCTTCGGCCTGGAGGCGGGTGTCGACCGACAACTGGAGGACGCTCACGACACCAGGAAACGCCTGGCCTGGGGCTCCTTCACGAAGGTCTACAAGGAGAACGACACCTCGGCCTTCAAGAAGAAGAAGGTCATCCGGCCGGACGGTTCGATCGACTGGGTCGTCCTGCGGCCCGAGTTCCGCCAGCTCCTGGCGGACCTGGCCAGCGGCGTGATCGACGGCGTCGTCTTCTATGACCTGGACCGGCTGGTACGCCAGCCCCGGGACCTGGAAGACCTCATCGACATCGTCGAGTACGTCAAGAAGCCGGTCATCGGTGCGACCGGCGGCCGGATGAACCTGATCAACGACAGCGACCGGCACATGGCGCGGATGATGTGCGTGATGGCGCTGAAGTCCTCCGAGGACACGGCGCGCCGCGTCGCCCGCCAGCACCTCGCCGCCGCACAGGACGGCCAGGCCCAAGGCCGCACCGCCTTCGGCTGGATCCGAAAGGGCCCGGACAAGGGCAAGATCATCCAGGACGAGGCCGACGTCGTCACGCGCATCTTCCAGGATTACCTGTCGGGCGAGTCGGCCTACAGCATCGCCAAACACTTCAACGAGGAAGGCATCGAGGCGCCTTCGGCGAAGCTGTGGTCCTCCACGATGGTCACCAAGATGCTCCGCAACCCCCGCTACGCGGGGATGGTCTCCTACGCGGGACGGCACCGCGTCCAGTCCGCGGGCACGCAGGACGGCTGGTCGCTAGTCCTCTTCGACGACGACGGTCGCCCGCTGCTCGGTTCGTGGGAGTCGATCGTCACGCCAAAGGTGTGGGCGCAAGTCCAGTTCGAAATGCAACTGCGCCGTCAAAAGATGGGCATCCAGCCAGGAGAGCCTGGTACCTCGCGCATCACAGCCAACAAGCACCTGCTCTCGGGGATCCTGCGGTGCAATAAGTGCATGCGAGGTCTGGTTGGCCACTCGGCGCGCAAGCGTAAGAACGGCAGCCGGGTCTTCACCTACGTCTGTCCTCCGTCTCCACGAGGTGGGTGCGGCGGCACCTACGTCGCTGGGAAGACTGCGGAGGCAGCAGTAGTGGAGGCAATGGAAGTGTTTCTGCTCAACCTGCTGACGTCTTGTGAAGGTGACCAACCAGACGCCCCTGCGAAGCTCACCGCTCTCGTGGCCCAACTCGACCAGAACCTGGCACGCAAGCAAGACCTCATCAATCGCTGGTCCGCAGGCACCTTGGACCAAGTGGGTCTGACGGAAGAGGATTACTTCGCAATGCTCGCCAACCTCAACCGGAAAATCCAAAATCTTCGCGAGACCATAGCCGTACTGGAAGGCGCCCCCGCCCCGAAGTTCGCGGCTGACGAACTCATCATCAACTGGCGGACAGGCACCATCCGCCAACGCCGGGCGATCCTCAAGCGCTACCTCCACCACATCGTGGTAAAGCCGGCAGCCAAGCCCAACGGGTTCATACGAACGTCGAGCGTGAAGGAACGACTGGTCCCCAACTGGAAGATGCCGGAAGAGATCGGGCGGTAAACGCAGGGGTCCCGGCCCTCAGCGGCCGGGACCACTGCCCTCAAGTCCCCATGTATCCGAGGAGGTAACGGAGCCTGGTTGCTTCCTCGTGGCCCAGCATGGGGCTTCCTTGCAGGAAACGCTTAAGCCAGTCGCCCTCACTGCTGTGCGGCCCTCGCCGCGAGTTCACTTCACCGCAGCTAGTGGAGACACTTGCCAGAGGGACTGATGATTCCTGACGAACCGAAGGTTGGCGCTTCTCGCCCCTTGAGGCAACACGATCCATCAACTAACCAACTCTCGAACACAACGAAGTAGCGTACTATCCCCTTGCCAACCGGCCGAGTGACGCCGACCGCAAAGACCGCGGTTAGCCAAGGGATTCAACTGATAGGCAGCTATTGAGGCAGCACTCGCGGTGCACCTCATGGGTCAGCGCATCGACCTCGTGCGCTATCGCCTCTTCACTGACGGCCTGTTGAGCCTGCTGTTGGTGGAGTCCGCAGCGGGTTCCTCCGAGTCGGGGCGAGGAGCAGTGCGGCAGGAGTCGGCCGACCGCGGCTTGTCGTCAGCTTGTGGTGGCGGCCCGAAGCCGGTGCAGACGATCCTCGATGAGGCCCCGGAGTCGTTGCGGGACCTGTACGGGGAGCTGTACAAGTCGCTGACTACGTCGGGGGATGTGGAGGCGGAGGCGAAGCTGCACTATGTCGCGTTCCGGCGGATGGTGAACGTCGCATGCGTATTGCTTCGGCCGGCCAGCCATTCACTGGTCGTCTACCTGAAGGTGGATCCGGACACGGTGGTGTTGGAGGAGGGCTTCACGCGCAGCGTCCGTGGCAAGGGCCATCTGGGGACGGGCGATCTTGAGGTGCGGATCAGATGCGCTGCCGACTTGGAGAAGGCGCAGCCGCTGCTGCGGCATGCTTACGAGGCGGCGTGACGAAGTAGCTCCGGGCGGCTGCTGGACCACAACGGTCGAGCAGCCGCCCTTTTTCGTACCTGTACTCCGTCGGGGCGTCTGGTTCTCACTCTTCCGGTCCTGCCAGTACGAAGTCGTCCTGCGTCAGCTCCCTGTGCAGGCGCTGCTCGGCGATCTGGGCGTAGTGGTCGGACAGTTCGATGCCGACGAACTTCCTTCCTTCGCGGAGGGCGGCGACTCCGGTGGTTCCACTGCCGGTGAAGGGGTCGAGGACTGTTCCGCCGGGCCGGCAGATCTGGACGAGCTGCTGCATGACCTCCATGGGCTTTTGGGTGATGTGGACACGATTCTTGCGGGGCTGGGAGGCGATGAAGTGGCCCGGCAGGTACAGGTCCCTCATCGGCAGGTTCCCCTTGACGCCCCACAGGATGTACTCGCAGTCCTGTTTGAAGCCGCCCTTGCGGGGTCGGGATGCCGGCTTGATCCAGGCCATCTGCCCGTGCCAGGTCCAACCGGCCATCTGCAGTGCGTCGGAGGTGGCCGGGCCCTGGCGCCAGTCGGTGAACACCAAGGCCACACCGCCCTCGCGTGTGGCGCGGTAGGACTCGGTCAGCAGCTCGGTGAGCCAGCGAGTGTAGGAGCGCTGGTCCCGGTTCTCCCCGGGGAAGTTGGCGAGGTCGTGGGTGGCGTCGCCGGAGGTGTACTTAGCTCGGGCGGTGCGGGCGGTGCGCTCGGAGCTTGTGCGTCCGCCGCTGTTGTAGGGCGGGTCGGTGATAACCGCGTCGACGCTGTCGTTCGCGATCGTCGACAGCACGGACAGAGCGTCGCCTCGGTGCAGGGTGAACGTCATTCGGGAGGCTCTCCCTTTCGGGGAATCGGGTGCAGCGCACGCCAAGCGGCGACTTGCGCGGCCGATTGGTGCAAGCAATGCGCCGGAGGTTAGCCGTAAATTCCGGCCGCACCCAACGAGCAAGCCGCGTTCCTACCTGGACGGCGGGCCTGGTTCGGGGTTCGTTTGGTGCGGCCGGAATCCGCGCCTAATGTCTCGTCGTGTTCGCAGGCCGGACCTTGTATCCAGCCATGCTGACCTGTGGTGCTGATGTTGTCCCGTCCAATGGGGCAGCTCTATGGCCCCACCAGAGGCATCTTTCTTAACCCACCAAAGGAGCCTTACCTGATGCACCATCTGAGATTACGAGGGCAGCTGTAGCCGCGCACAACTAGCGAAACCGGTGTCCAGGCGTTACCACCTCCCGAATGTCGAAGGCTCCTCTCTTTGAGGGGCGTGGATTCACACCGGTGCGGCGCCGGAGGACTTTTCGACGAGACACCGGCGCCGCGCCTTCCTCACGTAAGGAGCTGCTCATGCAGCATGCCCAGGCACGTCCGTCTCCGGTCCGAACTGGTGTCGACCGCGCGGTGTCGATACCGGCACGGCGGTGGGCGTGAAGAAGGTTGGGGCAGCGGTCGGGCTGGCTGCGGCAGGTCCACTCGTCCTGGCTGTTCCCCTGGTGGTCGCTCTCGCGGGAAAGGCTGCGGCCTCGTGTGCTGGCGGCGGTCCACAGACTGTGGATTCGGCGGCAGTTGCCGCTCAGGTGAAGTCGATCCTGTCAGGCGGCGGTAAGTCCGACGTCTCCGTTGCGGGTTTGGATGATCTGGCCGAGCAGATCCCGAATGCGAAGATCATCGAGGCCACGGGGACGGCCATGCACGTTCCGGCCCGAGGGCAGGTCGTCGCCTTGGCAACCGCCTTGCAGGAGTCGGGCCTTAAGAACCTGACGTATGGGGACCGTGATTCGCTCGGCCTGTTCCAGCAGCGCCCATCGCAGGGATGGGGCACTCCGGCGCAGATTGAGGATCCGGTGTATGCCTCGACCCAGTTCTACTCGCACCTGTTGAACGTTCCTGGTTGGCAGTCGATGACGGTGACCCAAGCGGCTCAGAAGGTGCAGGGGAGCGCGTTCCCGGACGCTTACGCGAAGTGGGAGCCGTTGGCGACAGCACTGCAAAAGGCGATTGCCACCGAGTTGAACACGCCGGATGACGGTTCATCGGGTGGCTCCGGTGCGAGTACCGACGCGCCGTCGCCATCAGGCGGCGGCCAGACCGGAGGGCTCGTTGGTTGTAGCACCGAGGCTGACGGTTCGGGCTTCGGTCCGATCCCCGCCGGGGCGCTTCCGGCGGGGTACCAGATCCCGGCGACTTCTCCCGTGCAGGTGAGGACCGCGATCCGGTGGGCGCTGGGGCAACTCGGTACCCCGTACCAGTGGGGCGGGCACTGTACGGATCCCCACGGTGGTGACCCAATGGGCCGGTGCGACTGCTCCTCGTTGATGCAGATGTCGTACAAGGCTGGCGGGATCAGCCTCGGCCGGACCACGTATGACCAGGTCACGGAGGGCAAGGGAGTCGACGTCGACCACCTGCAACCCGGTGACTTGCTCTTCACCGAGAGCTCCGCGGCGGCCCCAGGTCATGTCGGGATGTACATCGGCTCCGGCTTGATCATCAATGCGCCGCACACCGGGGACGTCGTCAGGATCGCGACCCTCGCCTCCTGGAAGCCGCAGATCCTCGCGACCCGCCGCGTCGTCTGACCGGCGCCTCTCCCCTTTCCTACTCGACACACTCGAGGGCTCTCGCGCGCCCGGAATCAAAGTGGAGTTTCATCTGTGAGTCTCATCCAGCACGCCACCTACCTCGCCTACGATCCCGGGATCACGCCCAAGTCCGGTGGTCTGCCTGGCCTTTCGGTCCTGCAGAACGTGATCGGCAGCATCAACTTGTTCGGCATCATCGCTGTGGTCGGCGCTCTCGCTGTCTCTGCCGTCGTGTGGGCCTGGGGTCACCATTCCGGGTCCCACCAGGCCGAGGCCAACGGCAAGAAGGGCACCGTGGTGGCAGCCGGCTGCGCGCTGCTGCTTGGCGCGGCCAACGGCATCGTGGCCTTTTTCTCGGCGATGGGTACCCAGGTCCACTGATGCCGAAGCCGACCCATTCCCACCCCGGCGGCGCATCCACTGTGCGCCGCCGGGCGGTGATCGGCGCAACCGTCCTGGTCGTGCTCACCGCGCTGACCGCGCTGCTCTCCTACCTCACCCGTGACGACGCCCCCTCCAAGGCGCCAAGGGCGACGACCAGTTCAGTACCCGATGCCTCCTCGAAGCCGTCGTTCTCGCCGCCGTCGGGGTCTGCTCGCGCTGTGGCCGAACCGCCGGTCACGCACGATCCGGTCGCGTTCGGCAAGGCCGCCGCCGCTGTCCTGTGGTCGTACGACACGCGGCACTTCACGCAGGCGCAGTACCTGGCGGGGCTGCGGGGGTGGATGACCGGTGAGGCGCAGTACGCGGACTGGCAGTCGGTGGAGGACCAGGTGCCGGCCGCGCAGGTGTGGCAGCAGATGCACGACGACGGCCAGTTCGCCGCAGCCACGGTCTCGGACGGCCATATCCCGGATGCGTTCACCGCGGCGCTCAACGCGGACCCCGGAGCGATCAAGCAGGCGTACATCTACGCGGTCACTGTCTCCGGCACGGAGTCCATTGCCTGGAACGGCGCTCCGCGTGGGGGAGCTGAGGACCGCACCACCACGCTCGCTGTCCAGTGCCGTCCGGCCACGCCCTGTGCGCTGGTCGGTGTCATTCCGAACGTCGCGCCGTGACCCGCGCCGAGATAGACAAGGAGGTGCCCTGATGGGGGTTTGTGACCTTCCGCTGATGAACCAGGTCTGCGACGCAGTCGGCGGCGTGGCCTCCGGTGTCGGCTCGTCCATCACCGACGGCATCGGCGCGTGGATCGCCAAGTCCATGAGCGAACTGGCCACCAGCGCGGCCAACCTGGCCGCGAAGGCGGTGGACAGCACCACGGCAGTGAACCTGAACGCCTCGTGGTTCAGGGACAACTACGAACTACTCCTGCCGATCGGGTTGATCCTGACCGTGGGCACGTTCTGCCTGGCGTTGATGCGAGCGGCATGGCGGCGGGACGGTGACTCCCTGGCCCAGGCGGTGACCGGAACGATAACTGGGGTCTTCTTCGCCTTCGCGGTGATCGGCTGCACCACGGCCGCCCTGACGGTGGTCGATGCCCTCTCAGCAGGGCTGTTCCATGCGGCCAACACCACGCTCGCCGACGCGGTACGCCGGATTGTCGATGTCAGCGAGTTGGGGTCGCTGTTCCCGCTCGGGTGGGCTGTGCCGTCCCTGATCGCCCTGGGGTGTGCGATCGGCGCGTTCCTGTACTGGGGTGTGATGGTCTTCCGGAAGGTGGCCATCTTGATCCTGGTCACCCTCGCGATCTTCGCCGGGGCTGGCGGGGGCTGGGAGTTCGCCCGGCGCTGGCGGCGAGGCTGGATCGAGGCGACCGCCACCATGGTCTTTAGCAAGCTGTTGATGACCATCGTGTTCGTCGTCGGTATCTCGGCGATCGGCCGGTCCGACAGCCACGATGGCCTCTCGGCGCTGTCCGACATGATGGCCGGGATCGTGGTGATGGTCCTGGTGCTGCTGTGCCCGTTCGCGGCCTACCGGTTCGTGCACTGGGCTTCCGACGGCGGCAACGGGGACGAGTTGCACCGCACCAGCGCGGCCGGGCTGGCGACGGCTGCTGGGGCCGCCAAGACCGCGGGCAGTCTGGCCCTGCAGGCTGGCACCGGCATGCGTGCGCCTCAGGGCCCCAACCAGGTACCCGGCATGGGGGCGGACGGTGTGGCCTCGGGGATCGACCCGACCGGCGGCAGCCCGGCACCCCAGCAGACGCGGTTCCGGTTCGGCGAGGACCCGAACGCACCCGGCGACAGGGGCCGCCCGCTGATCCAACGTCCGCGCGCGGACGGCGACAAGGGCCAAGCCCTCATCCGCCGCCCCGGCCAGGGAAGCGCTTCGACACCGTTCTCGGGTACCGGGGGTGGCGATGCGCAGCCTGGTGCATCGGATGGCGCCTACGGCAGCGCTGGTTCGGATGATTCCGTCGCGCCGCTCGCGGATCAGGGTCCGCCTCCCCAGGGTGCCGCTGTCGCACCGCAGGCGCCGCACCGGATCTACCCGGGGCCGGATTCCGCATCGTCGGGCGGTCCCGCCTCGGCACCGCCGCCCGCAGCAGGTGGCGCTGGCGCGGCTTCGTCGGTCTCGGGGCCGTCGCCCCAGGGGTCGCCGACGCCGCACCGCTGGGTCTTTCCCAACCAGCCGCCTGGCAGCGGATCGAGTTCCTAGCCCCCCACCTTCCCGGGGGCGGGCTGCGGTCTCGCACGCCCACAGCCCGCCCCTCTTTCCACCGTTTCCCCTGATAGTTGAGGGCTGCTCCACCATGTACGCCGAATCGCCCCACCCCGAAGCACCGACCACCGTGAAGTTCCCGCACCGCTCCCGGCGCGGCATCCTGCTCGGTCTGACCACGCCACAGCTCATCGTCACCGGCATCACCGGCCTGCTGCTCCTCGGCGTGATCGTGAAGTACGGCCTGGCGGCTGCACTGAAGCTGATACCGCTGTGGGCAGTCATCGCGCTGGCCGTCTTCGTCCGGCACCGCAGCCGGTCCCTGGCCGACTGGACCCCGATCGTCGTCCGTTACGCACTGCGGCGTCTCCGTGGCCAGTTGGTCTGGCTGGCCCGCCCGTCCCGGCGCCCCCGGCGTGAGGGCCTGCTGCACCTGCCCGGCAGCGCCGCCTCCCTGCGGGTGCACACCTCTCCCGACCGACGCTTCGGCGCCGTGCACGACCCGCATGCGGGCACGCTGACCGCGGTGGTCAAGGTCAGCAGCCGCGCCTATGCCCTGCTCGACCCGGCCGCGCAGAACGCCAACGTCGCGGGATGGGGCAGGACGCTGGCCGCCCTGGCCCGCACCGGTCAGATCGCCCGCGTCCAGGTCCTGGAGCGCACCGTGCCGGACAGCGGTGACGCGCTGAACCGGTACTGGAGCGAGAACGGCAACCCGGACGCCACCATCGCCGGCCCGGTCTACACCGAGCTGCTGTCCGCTGCTGGCCCTGCCGCAGCCCCGCACGAGGCATATGTGGCCATCGCGTTGGACACCAAGGCCGCCCGCAGGCTGATCAACCAGGCCGGTGGCGGACTGACCGGTGCCTTCTCCGTCCTGACCCAGTTGACCGTCACGTTCGATCAGGCTGCCCGCACCGCCGGCCTCACCCCGACGGGGTGGCTGTCCGCGACCGAGATCGCCGCCGTGGTCCGTACCGCCTACGACCCCAACGCGCTGGCCGTACTGGAGCGTTGGTCCGCCTCCGGCCGCCCCCAGGCGCACCCGGCGGCTGCCGGACCGGTGGTCCTGGTAGAGAAGGCCGACCACGTCGAGACCGACACCGCGCACCACGCCACCTTCTGGATCGAGAACTGGCCGCGCACCGAGACCAGCCCCGGTTTCCTGCACCAGTTGCTGTTCACCTCCGGCGTGCGGCGCTCCCTGTCGCTGACCTACGAGCCCAAGGGCCTGGACTCGGCACTGAAGGACGTCCAGCGACGGAAGGCGACTGTGATCGCCGATGCGGCCGAGCGCGCGCGCAAGGGCCAGGTCGACAGCGAAGAGGACGCCACCGAGTACGCGGACATCAAGGCCCGCGAGCACCAGCTGATCGCCGGGCACGCCGATGTCGCGCTGACCGGCCTGTTGACCGTCTCCGCCGACTCCCGCGAGAAGTTGCGCGCCGCATGTGCCGCGATCGAGACCGCGGCGGTGGCCGCCATGGTCGACCTGCGCTCGCTGACCTGGCAACAGGCCGAAGCCTTCAACGTCGCCGCCCTCCCGCTGGCTCTCGCCGCCTGAACAAGAGTGCACCCTGCTATGTCGACCCCTCCCCCGCCGCCCTTCGCGCAGGACTTCGTCCCCTTCGCCACCGCCGCGCTCGACTTCCATCGGGCACTCAACCTCCCGAGCGGTCCCCTGGCAGCCAGCCGGACGGAGTTGGACGCACTGCATGCGCACGTCCTCTCCCTGCATGGCCTGCTCGACGACCACGCCAGCCGGACGACACCGGTCGCCGCGGTCGAAGGCGACCATCTGCGGGCGGCCCGCACCCGGTTGTGGTTGACCGCCGAGCACCTTCACGCCGCCTACCACGCAGCCCCCCACGCCCGCTCCGGCCCCGTGCTGTCCAGGGAAGCCTGCCGGACGGGCCTGCCCGAAGGGGCACCGGAGCTGACCATCTGCCAGCGCCACTTGGCCGCCGCCGCGAAGGTGCGACACCAGGCGACCCCGGCTGATCTGCGCGACCCGTTCACCGGCCTGATCCGCCACTAAACCCCAGCACCACCGGAGACCACCGCCGTGCCCCGCCAGCGTGCCATCGCCACTCCCCTGTTCACCCCGCGCAAGAGGACCCGGGCCGAACAGCGCGCCGCCCGCGAGCAGTTCGCCGCCGCCCGACACCAAGCGCGTCTCGCCGCACAACAGACAGCCCGCCGCAGCCACGACGGCATCGATCCCGAGCTGCGCGCCACCTACGCCCCGGCCGGGCGGCCGGGGCCTGCCTCCGGCCGCGGCGGCAAGCTCAAGCTCCCCGCCCACCGGATGACCACCGCCACCGCATCCGGCGCCTACCCGTTCCTGGCCGAGGGCGGCCTGGGGGCCGAAGGCATCTACATCGGCCGTGACGTCCACGCCGAAGCGGCCTTCACCTACGACCCGTTCGCGCTCTACGGACGCCTGGACGGATTCACCAACCCCAACATCCTGCTCGCCGGGATCATCGGCATGGGCAAGTCCGCCCTCGCGAAATCCCTGGCCACCCGCGCCATCGCCTTCGACTACCGCATCTACGTCCCCTGCGACCCCAAGGGCGAGTGGACCATCGTCTCCCAGGCACTGGGCGGCGACACCATCGCGCTCGGCCCCGGTCTGCCCGGCAGGCTCAACCCACTGGACGCACCCGACCGTCCCCTCGGCGTACGGGAGGAGGACTGGTTCAACGAGGTACGCAAGCGGCGCCTGCTGCTGCTCGCCTCCCTCGCCCGCACCGTCCTCAAGCGCGACTTGCACCCGATGGAACACACCGCGCTGGACGTCGCGCTTGACCTGGTAGTCGCCCAGGCCGATGCCACCGGAACCACCCCGCTGCTCGGCGACATCGCCCACATCCTCAGCTCGCCCGCCCGACTGGACGCGGCGTTCGGTGAGCAGTCAGGGCGCCTCGGCCAGGCAGCCGAAGACCTCGCACACGCCCTGCGCCGATTGATCCACGGTGACCTTGCGGGGATGTTCGATGCACCCTCGACCGTCCGGTTCGACCCGACCGCGCCCATGCTCACCATCGACCTGTCACGCCTGGGCGGCACCGGCGACGACACCGGACTCGTGCTAGCCATGACCTGCGCCAGCGCCTGGATGGAGTCAGCCCTGGCCGACCCCACCGGCGGCCGTCGATGGGTGATCTACGACGAGGCATGGCGCGTCATGCGGCACGTCGCCCTGCTGGAGCGCATGCAGGCCCAGTGGAAGCTCAGCCGGGGCCTGGGCATCGCCAACCTGATGGTCATCCACCGCCTGTCCGACCTGCTCACCGCAGGCGATGCCGGATCCCGGGGACGCGCGCTGGCCGAGGGCCTGCTGACCGACTGCTCGACGCGGATCATCTACCGCCAGGAAGCCGACCAACTCGCCACCGCCGCGTCACTGCTGGGGCTCACCGGGGTCGAAACCCAGGCCGTCTCCGCCCTGACGAAGGGGCGGGGCCTGTGGAAGGTCGCGGGCCGCTCCTTCATCACCCAGCACATCCTCCACCCCCGCGAGCGCGAGCTGTTCGACACCGACGCCCGCATGCACGCCTGACCCTCCCCTGGCTCACAAGGAACTCCCCATGTCCGCACCAACCGCCGGACGCACGACTCGCGCCGACCTCCCGGAATTCGCCACCGCCCTCGCCGACCGGCTGCCCGGAACCTGGATGACCGTCGCAGAATACTTCACCGAACGATTCCAGCAGCACCAGGCCACCGAACGTCTCTGGGCTGCCGGACATTTGGACTGGGCCGTCCGCGAGTTCGTCCACGACGAAACAGCCCTGCTCATCGGTCCAGGTGACGAGCTACTCCTGGTCTTCGATCGGCCCTTGCGCCGCGATCAGTTCCTCGTCGGCGCCGTCGCCCCGCCCGGTGTCGATGGCAACCTGCGCCTGACCTCTGCCCCGGACGGCGTGGCGGTCTCCCGCGACCCGGCTCGGGCAGCGTCTACTGTCAGCCGACGTCTCCTGCCCCGGTACCACCAGGCGGTCGACGACGTTCGACTGCCCGCGCTGGCCCCCGACGCTACGTCGAGGCCCGCCTGTCCGACACCCACCGCGTACTGGACGCCGTCGCCTACGTCCACGGCAACGGCCGCCCTCTGCCGGCCGCTGGCACGCGGCCCGAGGCCGCCCGCGCCACCTCCCCGGCATGCGTCCACATCCGCGTCGCAGCAACTGACGCATCCGGCGCCGTCACCGTGCCATCCGCTCCGCCCCAACCCCGGGCCGCACATCGCTGACCTGCGGCCCGTCTCCGCCAGGGCGGACAGCACGCCCGCATCACCCCGCCCGTCCCGTCAGAGGAAGTTCTTCATGCCGCCCGAACCCGACGTCGCCTTCGGACGCCACCCTCACCTCGGTGTTGCCGCCGCCGTCCGCGACGGCCTGCCCCAGGCAGAAACGATCCTTCGCCACCACGGCTTCACTCACCACCGCGATCTGGACATCTACACCCTTCCCAGCTCGATGCTCCACGGTGAAGCGGTACGGCGGACCGCGCAGGCGACCGCCGCCTTGCAGGCCGAGCGACTCACGGTCGCCGTCGATCCGCGCGTGATGTACCAGCCCACGACGGTGGCGCCGTCGGCCCTGGTCACCCAGGTCGGCCGTGCCCGGAACGCCTCGGACATCACCGACCTGATTGATTCCGTGGTCGACGGCTACACCGGAGCCGTCCCCGAACTCGAGCTGTTCCTCCAGGCCACGGCGAACTGGGGCGAAGAGCGCCTCGGGCCGGCCGGGTCCGACATCGCCCGGCGCTTCGAGCATCTCTCCGAGCGGTTGGCCGAGCTGGCCGAGGACCTGTGCTGGACAGGTGTGGACCTGGTGGATCTCACCGGCCCTGCCCCGGCCCGTGACCAGTCGCTGCCTGCTTCGATCCGAGCCCGCGCCGCAACCGCCGCCTCACCGGCCGCCGATGCCCGCAAGCCCTCATTTCCCACCGTTGTCACAGCGATGCAATCGCCCTTCTCGGCACCGTCGGCGTCCCCGTCACCCGGCCCGCGCCGCTGATCTCACCACCGCCCTACTGATGAGGAAGCACTGACATGGCTGTAAAGAGGATCTGGACCATTACCCACACCTGTGGCCACAGCAGCGAGGCCGACCTGTCCTCGCGCCCCGCCGACCGGCGCGCCAGCTACGCCAGGTGGCTGGCCGGGCGAGACTGCACCGACTGCTGGAAGGCCAGCCGCGAGGACGACTCCACTGACAGCACCGCATGGTTGGAGGCCAAGCGGGCCGCCGAGCAGGCCGAAGCTGACGCGTGGAGCGAGCATTACCGCATGCCGCCGCTGGAAGGCACCGACCGTGCCGTCTCCTGGGCAACGCGCTGCCGCCACCAGCTCCTCTCCGCCGCCTACATCGCCACTGTGCTGGAAGGCGCCACCAGCGACGCCGAGTGGGAGCAGATCGAGGAGGCCGCTCGCACCATCACGCGGGCCGGTTGGTGGATCGATCAGCGCGACGCCGACCCCAGCGACCTGCCGGAACTGCTGGACGCCGCCACCGAGGACGACCGGCCAACCGAGAACCCGCACTTCTGACGCCATCCCCTGGGGTGCACTACCACGTACGTACGTCCGGCCGGGCCAAGCATGCGATCGCACGGATCCTGTCGTCCGCAAGCTGCACCCCGGGGGCTGCCCGTCTTTCGTGACATCAGCAGCCCAGACGAAGGAGACCGTCGTGCCCGAGCCGACCATCACCATCCAAGTCGAGCCCAGCGGCAGGGTCAGCGCCCGAGGCGCCGACGACCTGGCCGCCGTACTCCTGCGCCGGGCCGGATTCACCGAGATCAACGACTGGCACGGCCTGCGCCACCGACTGGCCTTGACCACACCTTTCGAAGAGCGGACGGACGTGGCCACGTACGCGGCGCAGATGCTGCGGGCAGCCCGCTACAACGTCGTCATCGACCCGGCACTCGACACCAGCCGCATCACCCGGCTGGGAACTAAGCGATCGGCTCTGCGCAGCCAGTGAACAACTTAGCCAGATCAGGGACGACTTGCACGGGCTTCCCCACGAGATCAGGACGTTGGACAGCGCCGACGCGTGCGAGACCCAGCACGCCGTTGCTGCTGCGGCTTCCATGCCTGCTGTCGCCCATGCGGCCCGCGCCGTCTCGCCGGTTACCACCAACGTCGCGACAACCAGCGCCCGTTTCCCAATGAGTACGGCATCACCCACGCCCACCTCGCGGTCGCCCCGGCGATCGCTGTGAAGCCCTGGAGTTCCGAACTGTGCCCGACCCCCTTGCCAGTCTGGACGACCGCTTGGAGGCGAAGCTCGGTTGCAGCCTCGACGAGCTGTACGCCGTCGCACCTGACGCGGCAGACGCCGCACTCACCCTGATCACGACGCACCGGCATCTCGTCACCGCCGAAGCATCCACCGCCGCGCTGCGAGCACGGCTGGACTCGCTGACCGGGAGCGCTCACCGCACCGACGCGATTTTCGTGGACGCCTTGTTCGACATCGCCGAGCAACTCGACAACGCCGTGACCCAACGCGATGCACTGCGTTCCCGACTGACCGACCTCCTCACGCCGCCCTCCGCGCGCACTACGCCCCGCCTCACCCGCTAAGGACACCGCCCATGACCGCCAGAAGAGCACAGCGCAGCGCTCCTCAAGCCTTTCCCGTCTGCTCTCGGAGTTCGAAGTGCCATCCCCGCGTACACGTACGCCCTCGTCCACCCCCGGAACCGACGCTCTGCTCTACCTGATGCTCGGCGTTGCCGGTGTGTTTCTCGGGGGCGGATCGGTTGCCTGGCTGTTCGGCAACCTCACCAACTTCCTGCTCGGATCGGGCCCGTGGGCCCGCTACCAGATCGCAGAAACGATCCTTCATCCCGCCCGTTTGTGGCCGGCTCTTTCGCAGCCCGCGCTGATCGCCGGCTGCTACGTCGTGCCCGCGCTCGTCCTCCTGACCATTGCCGCTCTCGGTGTGAAGCTTTGGCTGCGGCTGCGGCGCAACCCGCAGGGCCTGGCCAGCCGCCGCGATTTGGCCGCGCTGCTGCCCAAGGAGATCGCCGCCAAGGCCATCGACCTGCGTCCCAGCCTGAGCAACGTCAAGCCCGCCCAGGTCAAGCCCGAAGACCGCGGGATCCTGCTCGGCACCCTGAAGAACACCCGCACCGAGGCACGGTCCTCCTGGGAGGACGTTCTTCTGCTGATCATGGCCCCGCGGTCCGGCAAGACCAGTGGCATGGCCATCCCCGCGATCCTGCGCGCTCCCGGCCCGGTGCTGCTGACCTCCAACAAGGCGGCACGCGACGCGTTCACCGCGACCGTGGACGCCCGCGCCGAGGTCGGCACAGTGTGGACTCTGGATCCGCAGCAGATCGCGCACGCGCCGCGCGAGATGTGGTGGGACATCCTCGCCGACGCCCGCGACCTGGCCGGAGCGCGGCGCCTGGCTGGGCACTTCGTTTCCGCGAGCGTCGATGAGTCCAGCCAGGGCGACTTCTGGTCCACCGCCGCCGCCAACACCCTCACCGCGCTGTTCCTGGCAGCGGCCCGTTCCGGTCGCCCGATCACCGGTGTGCTGGCCTGGCTCGCTTCCCCGGCCGACCGCACCCCGGTCGACGTCCTTCAGGACGCCGGGCTCGACGCGGTCGCCGCCCAGCTCCAGGGGACGGTGGCCGGGGCCGTCGAGACTCGCGACGGCATCTTCGAGACCGCCCGGCAGTACGCGGCCTGCCTTCTCGATCCTGCCATCGCCGCCTGGGTCACCCCCGATCCGACGCTGCTGGAGTTCCAGCCGAACGCCTTCGCCACCAGCCGCGACACGCTGTTCCTGCTGTCGAAGGACGGCGGCGGCTCCGCCTCGGCGATCATCGCCGCAGCAGCCGATGCCGTGATGCGCTCCGCTGTCATCCAGGCCGAACGCGACGGTGGACGCCTCGACCCGCCGCTGCTGGCGATCCTGGACGAGGCAGCGAACGTCTGCAAGATCAGTGATCTTCCGGACCTGTACTCCCACTTGGGGTCCCGGGGCGTCATTCCCGTCACGATCTTGCAGAGCTACCGGCAGGGCGTGCGGGTGTGGGGCGAGGCCGGCATGGACGCCCTGTGGTCTGCGGCCACTATCAAGGTGATCGGCAGCGGCATCGACGACGCGGACTTCGCCGACAAACTCTCCCGCCTGGTGGGCGAGCACGAAGTGCAGACCGTCTCCACCTCCAACAGCGAGTCCGGCCAGTCCACTTCAGTGTCGATGCGCACCGAGAAGATCCTTCCCGCCGATGAGATCCGCGCCCTGCCCAAGGGCAGCGCGCTGTTGCTGGCCACCGGAATCCGCCCCGCCCTGCTGGATCTGAAGCCCTGGTACAGGGAGTCGAACGCCAAGCAGCTCGGCGCCGCTTCCGCCCACGCGACGGCGGCCATCACACAGCGGGCCATCGCCAAGACCGTGCGCCGCGAGGACTTCGGAACCGCAGCATGACCACACCCCCTCACGCTTCCTCATCTGCTCACCCGTGGCCGTCTGGAGCCTGATGTCCGAGCACACCCCCACGTTCTCTTCCGTCCACGCCTCCGCGCGCCTGGCCGATACCCCCCTCGTCAAGTGCCGGAGCGACTGGTGGCTGGTCACCCCGAGCGGCTCGCTGCGTGCGACCGACCCGCACTTCATCGGCGAACTGGACGGCTTCGCCGCCGCTTTGGCCCTTGCCGACCAGGCGGTAGCGGAGGCAGTCACTGGCCAGAGGGCCGGGCAAAAGGCCGAGCGGTGACGCCGCTCATCCAGGCCGAGCAGGCCGTCCTCGGCGCCATTCTGCTCGATCCCGACCAGCTCCCCCGCCTGTCCGCGTGGCTCGCGCCCGATCACTTCTACCGGCCCTTGCACGGCGCCCTGTACGCCGCGATGCTCCACCTGCACGCCGCCGGTCACGAGGCCGCGAAGCGGCAGCCCGGCCACGACGTCCCGATGTCGTGGGTGACCGACACCCTCACCAAGGCGAGCACGCGCATCCGCGGGGTGACCGCGTCCTACGCGCACACCCTCATCGCGGCCTGCCCCCGCCCGGCCCATGCACCGGTCTACGGCCGGATGGTGCTGGAAGGCGCGATCCACCGCAGCGTTGCCGAGCACGCGACCCGGCTGCACCAGGCGGCACACGCCGATGCGATACGCCGCGAAGTCGAGGGGACCGTGCACCACGTCCAGGTCCTGACCGAGGTCCTCGACGATCTCGCACGCCGCTGGGGCACCGAGCCACGAGCCACCGCCCAGCCCCAACCTCAGCCACCATCCACCACCGCGTCGGCTCCATCTCGCGTGCCGGACGGGCAACTTGAGGACGAGCCCATGCTCCTCGCGAGTCTCGTGGACCACTCCACTGAACTCGGCGAGTTGGTGGCCTGGCTACGCCCGGAGGACTTCGCCGATCCCGGTCACGGACACCTGTACCGATGCCTGGGAGCGCTCCATCATCGCGGCGAGCCCATCGACCCACTCACGGTGTTGTGGGAGGCCCAACGGCGCGGCGTCCTGATCGACGGCAGTCTGGACGCCGACCAGATCCTCACGATCTGCGGCACCCCAGGCATCGCCTCCGAGCACTTCGGCGAACGAGTCCTGCGCTCCTCGCTTTTGCGCACGGCCGCCGCCTCCGCGCGACAGGTCGGCGAGTTGTCCGACAACCGAGCCCTGGCACCTGGGCGCCTCATCGGCTACGCGCTCCACGCCCTCAAGCCCGTTGATGACGTGCACCGCCGCTGGCGCATCGCCACCGGCGCATCCGACCGACCCACGTCGCCGCAGCCGCGTTCATCGGCACGCATGAGCGCCGCCCTCGCCCGCAGCCAACCGCACCCTGCCGCGCGCGGACGTCCTCAAGCCGCCGCGACACCAGCCTCCCTCCCTGCCGCCCGCTCTCACCACCGGAACCACTCGTGATCCACACCCCCCGTGAAGACGCCCGCGCCCTGTCCGCGATGGCCCACGAGGTCGACACCCTGCGCCAGAGTCTGCCGGTCGCCGAAGACCTCGACGGCTCCTTGGACTTGGTATGCGCTTCCCATCAGCTCGCTGCACTCAACTCCCTTGTCACCTGGCTCTCCGATGAGGTGCTCTCCCGCGTGGCCGACCGCCGGCCCGTCTCCGACGACCGCCGCAGGGCCGTCGCCGCCTTCTGCAGCGCAACCACTGACGCCGGACAAGCCGCTGCAGAATTCGCAGGCGTCTACGAGCAACTGGGCTTCTTCTACAGCGTCGCCGGCTACCACGACTCCGCCGACCTACGCGATGTCCGCTGGCACGCCACCACGGTGGCCGAGGACCACCTCAGCGCCACCCACAACGCACTGCAGTCCGCGGCCGACACGCTTCACCTCACCTCCGTACACCTCAACTCGGACGCTGGTCCCCGCGCCACCGCAGCCCGTAGCAGCACCACCACGTCCACGCGCATCGCCGCCTCCGAAGCGTTGTCTTCCTACCCACCAGCGGCCGTGCACATAGCCGCCTCCGGCGCCTCCCGCCCGGCCCGCTGAGGTGCCCGACTCCCCGGCCACGCCGCTGATCGGCAGCCTGTGCTCGGGATACGGCGGCCTGGACCTCGGCGTCCAAGCCGCCCTCGGCGGCAGCCTGGCCTGGCACGCCGACATCGACCCAAACGCCGCCCTCATCCTGGCCCGCCACTGGCCCAAGGTGCCCAACCTCGGCGACATCTCCGCCGTGCGATGGGCGGATGTGCCACGGGTCTGCGTTTTGACCGCCGGCTTCCCCTGCCAGGACGTGTCCTTCGCCGGTCGCCGGGCCGGGCTCGCCGAAGGGACCCGCTCCGGCCTGTGGCACCACGTGGCCCGCGCCATCGAAGCTCTCGACCCCTGCCTGGTGGTGATCGAAAATATCCGAGGACTGCTCACCTCGCCCGCCGGTTCCCCTGGCGACGTGGAACGCTGCCCGTGGTGTCTGGGAAACACCCCAAGTCAGCCTCCTGTGCGAGCACTTGCTGCCGTACTCGGGTCCCTGGCCGACCTCGGGCTCGATGCACGCTGGTGCGTCGTTCGCGCATCCGATGTCGGAGCACCGCACCGCCGTGAACGCGTCTTCCTCACCGCCTGGCCCACCCGCAGGATCACCGCTGCTCAAGACTCCGACGAGCAACCTGGGATCCAACGGCGGCAGCCAGCACCCGGCCAAGCGCAAGCGCGGCGGCCACGGACCGAATCTGGCCGACGAGGTGGAGTGGCTCCTGCTGCCCACCCCGAAGGCTCCGGACGGCATCAAGGGCCGCCCCAACCAGCGCCACGGCAACGGGGATCTGACCTTGCCGTCAGCAGCGGCCCGGCCACTCTCGACGCAACAACCGCACCACACACCCACGAGCCGCAGGGTGCACGGGGAGGTCCGACCGACCTGGCTAGTGATGCCCATGCCGTTGTGGAGCGGCACCGAGTCGGACCGGACACGCTCGACACCAGGTGGGGACCGTACGCCGCCGCCGTCGCTCGATGGGAGATGCGCACCCGCCCGGCTCCGCTTGCCACCGATGCTTTCAGCCGCCTGAGCCCGGCTTTCATGGAGTGGATGCAAGGGCTACCCCAAGGGTGGGTGACCGGTACTCCCGGCCTGGGCCGACCCGCCCAGCTCACCGCGCTGGGCAACGGCGTCGTTCCCCAACAAGCCGCACACGCACTGCAGTTGCTCAGACCACCCCTGGGACTATGCCCGAGCTGTAGGCGGTGGTGAGGCCCTACTACACCTGCCTTCCCGGCCGGGCCAAATCCCTCTTTCTCCGGATTCTCATCCTCCGACGCCGTTCAACCGACACGGAGGAAGGCCCATGTCCGAACCCACCGAAGCGATCCCAGAGCCCGTCCGTATACCCGACCACGACCTTGACGACCTCGCTGCCACCGTCTCCCGACTCGTTGCCGAAAACCGCACCCATGGCCAGCTCCTGGACCGCCTTACTTCCGAAGGTGCCGAAATGCAGTCGGCGCCTTCGGAGCAGGCCGCGCCAGCAAGCGAGGACACGCAGGAGGAGACCGATCCGTCGTCGGTGTTCATCCTCGCCCTCGATGACGAGGCATACGCAGTCGAACTGGCGGCGCTGCGGTTCTGGGTGGACCACCTGGTGTTGCGCACCTACGGGCGAGAGGTCACCACCAGCCGCCCGTGGTGCCAGCAGTGGAGTGAGCACCCCGAGGCGGTCGCGCGCCTGCACGCGCTATGGCTGGCCTGGCAGCAGTTCACCGACGTCGAAGCCGGGCTCGCCGGCCCCTCGATCTGGCACCGCGACCACCTCGACCCGGCCCTGCTCCAACTACGTTCTGCCGACGGGCCGTTCGCCGCCTGTACCACCAGTGCGGCCCGCCCCAACCACCGGCTTCTGGCTTCCCCCGTACCCGCCTCCGAGGCAGCCTGACATGTCCCACCAGCACGAACCGTGGCGCCCCGACTACCGGCTCGATGGCTTCGAGCCCGCCAATGACGCCACCGCAGCCGACTTCGGCGCAGCCACGATCTGCGACGACAGCTTCATCCCCGTCACCGCACACCACACTGGCGATGGCCGCGACAGCTACCTGGTCTTCTACGACACATCGGCGACCTGGGACGTTCCCGGCACGCCCGCGTACGTGGCCATGCACATCACACGCGACCGCGAACGCCACACCTTCCGTTGCGCCACCCAATCCGAACCGCTGGTCCCCCTTGCGCAGCGGTGGCTCATCCAACGCGGCTGTCCTGCCGAGGCGATCAACGCCTCGCCCGACGACGCCCCCCAGCCGAAGGACAACCTCACGCAGCGGCTGGAGGAGCAGCTGAAGTCATCGAGTGATCGATACGACGTGCTCGACCACTACACCCACAACCCCGGCAGTTTCGACTTCGGCACGGAGACCTGGGCCATCATCCACGACCGGCACCCGGACTCCGCTGAACTGCCTTACCGCGTCTTCATCGAAGAGGTCTCAAAGGACTTCGACGTCTACACCGTGCGCGAGGGCGCCTTCTCCAGTTGCGAGGACGCAGACGAGTGGCTGTTCAACCGCGACACTCCGCTGCCTGAGCCCGCAGCCAGCCCGAATCCCTCTGCCACGGCTGCTCGCGCACAGGCCGCGCTCACGCGCTCCACCACCAAGAGCTGGGCAGCACCCGCCTCGATCACCGTGGATTCCGCGATACGTCCGGCCACCGAGCAGCCGCAGACCCGAAAGGGAACGCGATGAAGGCCCCCCGCTACGCCTTCGCCGCGCACCCAGACGCCCTGGCCGATCTCCGCCAGATCCCGAGCCACATCAGGGACTTGGCGTTGTTGGAACTCCAGCACCTGGTGCACGGCAACGAGCGCAGTGCACCGCTCAAGGGCCGACTCGCCGACTGCCACAAGGTGTACATCGACCCCAAGGCCGAGTGGCGCCTGGTCATCCGGTTCCGCGACGCACCGCCGGAAAGCCAACACCGGCGCGAGATCTACCTCCTGGCGGCAGGCGAACGCGAAGCCGGCGCGGTGTACCGCGTCGCTCACGAGCGTTTGCAGCGGGTCCCGCAGACCACCATCACGGCGAGCACGCCGGTCGGTCGCCAAGCACAAGCCGCCCGAGCTCGATCACCACATCTGCGCAGCGTTCCCACCGTCGCCACCACACCCGAGCCGCACCCCCACCGTCCTGCCACCGCGCCCGCCCCTGCCCGAAAGGCCCGCGCATGAACGTCTCCCGCCAGGAAATGGCCGACCTGCTCACGCAGACCGCGAACGGCATCGCCGCCGTGCTGGATGCGGATCCCCCGGCTCCCGCCCGATCCAATCGCCCCTACCTGGCGCCGCTCCTCGGACTGCTGTCCGCCGCGACGCCGGTGTTGTCCACGCTCTCCGACCCGAGTCTTGTCTCGTAACAGGTCGTGGACCTGCTGGGTGGTGCCGTCGGCTTCCTTGGCGTAGTAGTCGAACACGGTCTCGTACGGCCGGAAGTCATGCGGCAGGTACTCCCACGGAATACCGGTGCGGTTGACGTACAGGATCGCGTTCACGATCTCCCGCAGGTCGTGCACCCGGGCCGCTGTGCCGGGCCCGGTCCGGCTCGCCTCCGGCTCGCCCGCCAGGCGGTGAACACCGGCTCGATCAAGGCCCAGCGGGCGTCGGACACGTCACTGCGGTACGGACGACGAGCACTCACACCCTGTGCAACAACCGCCAATGCCACCGGTCACAAAAACATCCCAGAACACCAACTACCTAGATCAGATGCCCTCTAAGTCCAATACCAGCGACTTTGCGTGCTGTTGGGTCGTTGGGTGTGGTGTGCCAAGGCCGGGTCAGGTGAAGTCGTCGTCGGGTGGGCGTCTGTCGGATCGGATTGCTCTGGGGGTGCTGACGCGGGTGTTTCCGCCCGACTTGGTGGATGAGGTGATCGCTGAGTGCGGGCGTGTGGAACAGCGGTCGCGTCTGTTTCCGGCCCGTGTGGTGGTGTATTTCGTGCTGGCGATGTGCCTGTTCGCCGGGCAGGGCTATGAGGAAGTCGCCAGGCTGCTGACCCAGGGTCTTGAGCGGGTGCGGCGGTGGGAGAAGGCGTGGCAGGTACCGACGACGGCAGCGATCGGCAGGGCTCGTCGCCGGTTGGGGCCACAGCCGCTGAAGGTGTTGTTCGGCCGTGTCTGCCGACCGGTGGCGGTGCAGGACACGGCAGGTGCCTGGTATCGCAGGTGGCGGCTGGTGGCGGTGGACGGCACTGTCTTCGATGTCCCCGACACCGAGGACAACGCTGGGTTCTTTGGCCGTCCTGGCTCGGGTCGCGGGCAGCAGCGGAGCGCGTATCCGCAGGTCAGACTTGCGGCACTGGTGGAGTGCGGGACACACGCGGTGTTCGCCGCGGCAACGGGACCACTGTCGGTGCACGAACAGCACCTCATCCCGGATCTCCTGGGCCGGCTTGAGCCGGGCATGCTGGTGCTTGCCGACCGGGGGATCACCGGCTTCGAGTTGTGGCGGGCGGCCGCGAACACAGGTGCCGACCTGTTGTGGCGGGTCCGCAAGAACGTCGTGCTCCCTGTCGTTCGGGATCTCGGTGATGGTTCCTACCTGTCCGAGATCGTCGCGTCCAGCGACCGCGGCCCCCGCCGGGATCCCGCCAGGGTCCGGGTGATCGAGTACACCCTCGACGGCGGCGAGGAGGCGGTCTACCAGCTCATCACCACGCTCTGCGACCCCCACCAGGCCCCTGCCACAGAGCTTGCTGCCCTCTACCATCAGCGGTGGGAAATCGAGAGCGCCCTGGACGAGATCAAAACGCACCAGGGCGGGCACCAGCTTGTCTTGCGCTCGCGGTATCCCGACGGTGTCGAGCAGGAGGTCTACGGGTTCCTCCTGGTTCACCATGCCTTGCGGGAAACCATGCACCACACCGCCCATCAGGCCGGTCTCGATCCCGATCGGATCTCGTTCACCCGCACCCTGAACGCCGCCCGCCGCCACGTCACCGGCCAGGCGGCACTTTCCCCCCTCCAGGCTCCAGCAGGCACTGGCTCACACGGCCCGTGAGCTGCTGGAAAGGCTGCTTCCACCCCGAAGGCTGCGTGCCAATCCCCGCGTCATCAAACGCAAGATGAGCAACTGGCACCTCAAACACACCCACCACCGCAACCCACCCCGACCACCCACGCGCGCAGTCACGCTGGTCCCACCCACCAAACCCACCAGCACACGCCAGAAAAGAACCTAAATCACCGGTATTGCCTCTAAGTCGTCCCTACGAGACGGTCCAGTTCGCCCACGGCAGACGCCCCCGGGCGGAATCGACTACGCACTTCGGCACGCCCCATGCCAACGTACGGGCGTCGGGAAAACCCCAGGTCACCAACCCTCCACCCCACTGCAACAGGAATGCCGTTGACTCACCGTGCACCGCTCACCAACCACCACACCGACGGCACGCCGTGCCCGCCTGAACACAAGCACACCGCCTCCGGCAAACCGCTTCACCCCGACTGCCCCGGCCGCGCCTACTCCCAGGCCGTCTGCACCTGCGGCACGTGGACGTTCAAGGATCGCGGCAAGGGGTACGTGAACGAGTCCCGCAAGCGCCACGTGGCCAGCCATGCCAACCCCGCCGCACCGTAAGCCCCGCGCGACCGACTCGGCCTCGCCCTGCGCTGAACTCCTCACCACGACCCCGTCTTCGGCCCTGAGGGATTCCCATGCCCCGCTCACTGACCGTCGGACAGCTGATCCGCCAGCTTCAGGATCTCGATCCCGACCAGCCTGCCCGTCTGGCCATCAACCCGGACTGGCCTTTCTCCCACTACGTCGGTCGCGTCCTCGATGCCGACGGCGCCGTCTTCATCGCCGAGGACGGCCAGGAGGGCTACCTGCCCCACGGCGTCGGCATTCAGCTCGACTGGCTAACCGGTAGCAACCCCGTCAACGCCCGCGACTCGCACGACGCCCCGTGGTCCCCCGACGCGCCGGACGCCGCGCACGTCGTCACCGGAATTCTGGATGGCCCGGGCTGGACTGTAGACGACGACAGCCTGCCCGCCACCTACTCCGCACCCGGCGGCCACCCCTGGGTCCGCCATGACGATGACGGCTGGCTCTACGAAGCGCGCAAGGCTCCCGAGGCCGATCCGACCTGGCACGTCCACTTCACGTCCTCCGTACCGGCCGACGCGATCCGGGCGTTCACCGCCGCCCTGCTGGCCACATCCTGACCCTGGTCCCAGCTCAAGCCGCCCGAGACGTCTCACGCCTCGGGCGGCTTGTCTTTCACCACACCACTTCACCAACAGGAGCGAAGCCATCACCGCCTTGACCGATACCCTCCTGCCACTGCCGACGCTCGTGCACACCCCCATGCCCGCCGGTACTCGCGGCGCATTGGTCTACACATCAAGTGCTTCTCCCCATCGCGACATCCTCGTTCGTTGGATCAGCCCCGACGACAACCGCCTCGGGTTCGGGAAGATCCTGTTGAACTGGTGGCCCGCAAGCGAGGGCGGCATGGACGTCACCGCCCACCTCGGCCTTGCGACCAGCGAGGTCCTGCTTGCCACTTGGCCGGGGCTGACCGGCCACTGGTCGCACGTCATCCGCCCCACTCTGAACGGAACAACCGGTCTGTGCGCCGCACTCACCGTCGCCAAGGTCGCCTTGGACGTCGCGAACCGCATCGCCGGACCCCGATAGGCCCACCAAGAAATGGCCGCCCCCGCCTCACCCGGCAGGGGCAGTCTCGTCGTGCCAGCGCAATGCCTCACACGCGGCGTCCGTCCACCGACGAACGTGCCCAGCGCCGCTGACTGCCCATCGGGTGCGTACAGATGGCGAGCGTTACATCTGCTGCAATACCGCCGGTTAGGGAAGGTAGGTGCCAGCCAAGGTTCCGTCGTATCCCGTAGCCCGGACCGCTGCCGTGAAGTTGGTGTAGTTGGTGCCGGGCCCGCTGATCATGGCGTCGAAGTCGGCATGCGAGATTTCCGGTTCGGCCCACTGGTGTGCGCAGCGGCAGCGGATGCTGACTCTGCTGCCGTCGCAGATGATCAGCCAGTCACGGCGGGCGCCGCAGGCGGGACACATCACGATGATGCCGGTGATGGTCAGCTCGTGCGGGTGCAACACAGAACGCGAGTACCCCGGGGTGTCAGGTTCTTGCAGCTCTTCTTGGAGACGTAGCAGCGGGTCGTCCAGCGGGGCCGTGGGCTGGTCGGTGGTCTTCGGCTCCCGGTCCATTCGTCTTTGCACGAGCATCATCTCCATCAAGTCCATCTGATTCCTCCGTAACAGTGGGCGCGACGGATGTCCAGCGCTTTTGTGCCCACTGGTGAGTTCAAGCTGCTGGTCAGTGCCGCGTCGGCCTGGCGTGTGATTGTGCCGGGGTGGGCTGGGCTGCAGTCGTCGGGTTCATGCGTGCGGCGTTCCGACCGGATTGTGACTTGTTCTGCCGATTTGCTGCCTTCTTGTCGGATGAGCGGGGCGCAGTCGGTTGCGTGGGGAGGTCGCCCAGGCGGCGCAGCCGCCAGACGAGAACGTCGTTGACGTTGTCTGCCGTGTCCAGTTCGCGCATTTCCACGGCTTCCTTGAGCAGGGCTTCGGGGTCGTATCCGGCTTGCTCGGCTTGGTCGAGCGTGGCCGCCAGCGCGTCCCACCCGGGTGAGCTGCTCGCGTGGTCGGCGCCTTCGGGGAGCGCCGCTCGGACGGTGATGAGGTGTCGTTCGCGGGTCGTTTCGGGAAGCGATCGGCCTTGCTCGCGCATCGCGTTCATCGGGGCTTGAGCCGCAGCTTGGTACCCGGCCCGCAGATGCTCGGCTGCCTCGCGTGAGGCGGCGGCCTGCTGGGCGTGTCCGCGGGCGGAGTGCCAGCGAGCGGCGGCGACGGCGACGAGCACCAGGGTGGAGAGCAACATGGCGGTGGCGCCGCCGTCTTCGCCTCGGCCGAGCGCGCCGCCGGCGTGGACGATACCCCGGGCGGCGGCGCGAAGGGCGTGGTTGTCGGCCTGCTCGGCACGAATGTGGGAGCGAGTGGCACGTTCGAAGGCGCGGGCGGCGGCGCGCAGTTCTGGACGGCTGGCGGCCGGGGCGGTCTGTGCGATGGCGTCCAGCACTTCACCGATGCCCACGAGTTGGGCAGCGGCTTCTTGCGCGTGGTCCTCGTCGAAGGCGCTCATGGCCTGCTCGGCTGCCTTGACTGCGTCTCGGCGAGCTTGCGCGGGGCGCGAGGGTCGAACGGTGACCGTGGTAACGGTCGGCACCTGTGGGTCGCCGTCGGCCTCGTTGGTGGCAGCAGGGTTGGTCAGTCGTTGCCGGATCTTGGGAAGAGACAGGTCGGGAGCGAGTTTGGAGCCGGGGAACCAGATGGGGTCACCGTTGCGGTTACGGTCGCCGGGGAGTGCGACCTTGTAGCCGAGGACGTCGCCGGAGGGGACGTGGCGCTTGTCGACGCGCAGTCCGGCCGCGGTGAGGCGTTC
Source organism: Streptomyces silvisoli (assembly GCF_029269905.1). Classification (NCBI taxonomy): domain Bacteria; kingdom Bacillati; phylum Actinomycetota; class Actinomycetes; order Kitasatosporales; family Streptomycetaceae; genus Streptomyces; species Streptomyces silvisoli. Next base: position 181,533 of record NZ_JARJBC010000014.1, read on the forward strand.
GAAGAACTCGACTTCGGTGGAAGCTCCGGCGAGGGCTTGGCGAACGGCCTCCCTGAGCGTCTCGCGTGCGGTCTGGTCCTGTCCGGTGCGTTCGGCTTTGAAGTGCTCAGCGTTGGTGGGGTTTTTGGCTGCGGTGCCGTCGCCGGGGTTGAGTTCGCGCAGGTTCCATTCCTTCTCGACGCGGCGGCATTCGTCCTGGGCGCGGTTGAAGTCGTAGGCAATGCGGGGTTGTCGGAGGTTGCCGCGCACGATGGTTGCGGCGATGTGGATGTGGTCGTGGGCGTGGCGGACGGCGACCCATCGGCAGCCGTCTGGGTCGTCAGTGGGGGCGATGCCGGTGGCGTTGACGATGCGGCGGGCGACCTCGCCCCATTCGGCGTCGGTCAGGTGCCGGTCGCCGGGGTCGGTGCGGACCGAGCAGTGCCAGACGTGCTTGGCGGGCCCGCGGTCGCCGACCTGGATGACGCGCAGGTCGAGGGCACGGGTGAGCTGGGTGAGGGTGGCATCGGGGTCGCGGCCTGGGTCGGGTGCGAAGCCGTCCCAGGAGGCGACCAAGTGCGGGTCGGTGTGCTCCTCGTGCCGACCGGGTCCGTAGAGGTAGGCGAGCAGGCCGTGCGTGCGCGAACCTCGGGTGACGTTAGGGACCATCAGGCGCGTTGCCGGGCCAGGGTTTCGGCGGCCTCGTCGATGCGCGTGAGGGTGTGCACCAGGCGGGTCAGCGTGTGGTCGAGTACCACGGGTCGGGGCTGGCTGCCGGAGTTGTAGATGTACGCGATCTGGTTGATGTTGTTGCCGACGCGGGAGATCTGGGCGCGCAGTGCTGCCAGTTCGTCGATTGCGGTGTCGAGTTGGCCGGTGGCGTGCAAGACGGTGGAGAAACCGCGGGCTTCGGCTAGTCCTGCGGTGGCCAGGAAGCCGGAGGGGAACATGCCGGTGCGTCGTGCGGCGGCGACGATCTCGCTCTTCTCATCGGCGGTGAGGCGGACGGCGATCACGTCTTCGCGGTGTGTGGGCTGGTAGGTGCGGCGGCGCGGCCGGCGGTCGGGGAAGGCGGGCGTGATCCGGCTCGTCGGTATCGAGCTGGTGCTGCTGTCTGCCCCTTCCTCCTGCTGTGGCGACCCCTGGCGCCGCAGGTCCGGCTGGTCCTCGTGCGCCCTCGCTCGGGGACCAGCCGGGCCTCGCCCGCTGCCCTGGGCGGGGGCAAGCGCGTTGGGTATCCCTTTGGGATATCCAACGCAATAGCTTGCTCCGCCGGGGGCCGTGGGAGCGTGACGCTCCGGTTCAGGGCGGGTGCCGGCGGGGCCCGGGATCGTCATCGGGTCCTCTCCGCGCGGCGGCGCACGTCGCGAAGGATTTCGGCGACGTAGTCCATGGCCAGGACAGGGTGATGGAGGGTGCGTGGGCAGCTTTCAGGGGTGCGTTGGACGGTCCAGGTGCCGTCCGGTGCAGTCTCGACGCGGTGGAGATGGCCTCGGTTGTGCAGAACGGTGATCCAGGCGTCGGCTTGGGCTGTAGTGGCGGGCGCGGTGCGCATGGGCGGCTCTCCAGGGCGGGGAGATCTTGCGTGGGGATGTCACGGGGTGGGTGGTCTGACCGGAGCGACCGGGTCAGACCACCCACACCGTTGGGTTGGCCGGTCAGGCGACCTGGCTGTTGTCCGACTATCCGGGCGTGTCCCGGAGCTGCTGCATCAGGTCGGTCAGCCGCTGGTTGGACAGTGGGAGACCTTGTCCGCGGATGGCTTGGGCGACCACCGCGCGGGTGACCCGGCCGGAGTCGTTCACCGCCTTGCGGGCGATCGGGAGGAGCTGCTCGGTGACCGGATCGGTCGTACGGTCACCGCTGTCCGGGGTGTCCGAGGCGGGCTCCGGCGTGGCGGTCACAGGCCGGGCGGTCGGCGAGGGGGCGACCTGGAGGGCTCTGGCGGGTGGCTGTCTGCCCTGGGCAGAGGCGTCAGACGGCTCGCTGTCCGAAGTCGGGGCTGTGGCGACCGGGGTAATCTCCTTGCCCGGGGTGTCCTGACCGGCCGGTGTCCGGGTGTCCTGATCCGTGCTGACCGGGGTCACCGGCTTCCGGTCAGTCGGTCGTCCGGGTGACCGGGACAGTTCCGGGCGTGGGTGTCCGCCGAAGACCTCACCGACCGGCTTGTCCTGCTGACCGGTCCGGCTGAGCCGGGTGGCCGGGACACGGTCGAGTGCGTGCTCGTGGTGTCCGCGTTTTCCGGGGCCTGCTGATTCGGTGACCTGGCGCGCGATGAGGATGTAGAGGTGGACCGCTCCGGCTAGGGCGAGGGGCGCGAGGGTGGACAGGACACCGACCGTGAGGTCTTCTAGCCGCAGTCCATGGCCGACGGGCTGTTCCTCGTTAAGGCGGACGGCGTGGAGGGCATTGGCCCAGATACTGGCGGCGGTGGCGGTGCCGAAGAGCGTCCACACGTACAGCCGGGAGAGGAAGGCGGCGGCCCGCAGGACCAGCAGGGCGCGCACCCCGTAGGCGATGAAGCCGTCGATGACCAGGGGGAAGAGGTAGGTGAGCAGGCCGCGAACGTGGATGGCGACGGCCATCTGCTGGAGGGCGTCGTACGACAAGGCGCACCCGGCGCCGCCGAGGGTGATGATCGCGGCCCGGTCCCAGCCGGTGATGCGCGCCTGAAGCGGTGCGGGGGCGGTCACGCCGCCGCCTGGACGTCGGCGCGGGTCAGGGTAGCCTTCTTCTTCCGCGAGGCGCTCTTGGCCTTGGTTTTGCCCTTGCGCTTGCCCATGGCCCTGTTGCGTTCCTTGCGGCGCTGCTCGCGGTAGAGCTTGTGGGCGTGCTCCTCGGTGAACTTCAAGATCCAGGCCAGGCGGCTGGCAGGGGTGCCGCCCTTGTAGGCGGCGTGGATGAGGACCTGGCGTTCGGCTTCGGTGAGGTGGATGTCGCGGCCTGCGAAGGCGGCGTTGATGCGGGCGTAGTCAACGCGGCGCTTCAGCTTGCGGTGCAGGCTGGCGCGTTCCTCCTCGGTCAGGCCGCCTCGGATGCCGTCGGTGTCGCCCGCTTCCAAGGCGGCGTCCAGGCAGATCTGCTCGACCGGGCATTGCGAGCACAGGCGCTTGGCGGCTTCGATACGGTCCAGCTCGTCGGGTTCGGGGAAGAACATCTCCGGGTCGAAGGGGTTGGCCTCGGTAGAGCGACAGGCGGCTCGGTCCTGCCAGCTGAAGTCGCCCAGGGTGCGGTGGACAGGCGTCATCGAGTTCGTGGGCATGAGGTGGTTCTCCGATCGCCCTCCGCGCGCTCGTGTGGCGTCGGCGGAGGGTGCGCAAGGTCGGCGAGGTGCGCGGGGCCGCTCGACGGGCCCCGGATGAGGCGGCAGGACGGTCAGGCGGTGTGGCCGCGTCTACGGTCGGCGCCGGTGAGGATGACCCGTTCAGTCATCTCCGCCAGGCGCGAGGCGACGCGGTCGCCGACGGCGTCGCGCAGATCGCGGATCGACAGGTTCGTCGTGATCAGCGTCGGCAGCAGCTCGTTGTACCGGTGGTTGACCAGCCGGTAGGTCAACTCCTCAGTCCACTCCGAGGACTTCGCCGCGCCGAGGTCGTCCAGGATCAGCAGGGGGCAGCGGGCCATAGCCATCAGCTCCCGCTCGCTGTCAACGCCAGGGCGGGGCCGCAGGTGGGCATACAGGTCGGCGGCGGTGGTCGCCTGCCAGCGCAACCGGACCCCGGCACCGATCAGCGACCGCAAGGCGCCGTACGCCTGGTGCGTCTTGCCGGTGCCGGTCGTGCCGACGATCAGTAGCGAGCTGCCCTGGGCGATACCCGGCACCCCGCCGGGACCGCGCCGCCCGGCCTCGGCAACCGCGCGGACCCACGCGACAACCTGCGGGTGGTCGGCAATCGCACGGCGGTAGCGGGCCGGAATGCGGGCTTCGGCCGCCTCCAGGGCCGGAATCGGCTCGGGGGTGTCATCGGCCGGGATCGCGGTGGGGTCGACTCCCCGGGCGGCGAGGATCTTGGCGATGCGGGCGATGGTGCGCTCGCCGACGAGCTTCGGTTCGCGGTCGCGCATCACAGCTCCTCGGCGTAGGCGGCGGCAGCGTCGACCGGGTTCGTCCACGCCTTGTGACCGTGCACGGTAGGCCGGATTTCCGGCCGCCCCAAGCCAGGCCCGCTAGCATTCATGGCCTCGTTGACCAGGCTGGCCAGCACACTGGGGTGCATCGGCTTGACGCGGTAGCGCTCCAGCCCCGCCCGGATGTGCCTGGGATCGATGCCCTCGGCGAGCATCTTGTTGATCTCGCGTCCCAGATGCCCGAGGACGCTGCCAGGCGGGCGATTCGAGCAGGCAGCGACGTATTCGCCGATCAGCCGCTGGGCGGTGGATGCCGTTGCAGGGGCGCTTGCGCCCCCCGTAGGGATAGATCCCTGATCCAAGGTCCTAGGTCCTAGATCCGTGCGCTGAGGGCTCACCGAGAGCTCAGTGAGTCCTCCGTGAGGGTTCACTGAGTCTCCAGTGAAGGCCATCTGACCTGCGATTTCCTTGCTCTCGCTCAGATGGCCGGAGACCTCACCGCGTTCTCCGTGAGCCTTCATTGAGGCCTCAGTGAGTCCTCCGTGAGTCTTCACCGAGGGCTCAGCGACCTCCGATCGTGTCCCACTCTCGTGCACGGGGCAGGCGCAGCAGCGCGACCCGCTTGGCCGGTTGATCTTCTGGTGCCGGTGCCAGGAGACGATGTGCAGGTAGCTCCTGCCGTCCTCGCCGGTGTACCGGCAGATCAGTCCTGCCTCGGCAAGTTGGTTGAGATCGTCCTCGACATCGACCGGTGTGTGCTCGGGACGCAGCGCCCACAGCAAGCCTCGGAGGATCGCGGCGTGGTCGCGGTGGCGACCGTGGTCGTCAGCCTGGGTCAGCAGGCCGAAGAACGTCCGCTCGGCAGTCAGCGACACCTCGGCGAGGGACTCCGACGCGAACGCCTCCGGTTTGATGGTGCGAATCCTCGCCATCGGTCACCGCCTCCGGTCGACGCAGGTCAGGGCCGCACTGGTGAGGGCGAACTCGTGGCCTCCGCCCCACAGTGCCGCGTTTGGACGGGCCCGCAAGGGCCAGCGAGCAGCAGTGATGGCCTGGGTTCGGGTCAGGGGCTGCAGCCACCCGGCCGCGTCGTAGGCGCGCGCCTGCGGGTGGAGCCAGGTCCAACTCGGGTTCCGGAAGTGGATCCGGATCGCGGCGGCGCCGGGGGTCATGTCGGCGAAGAGGGCCGCGAGACGGCGCTGCCGCTCGTTGGACCCAGTTATGGCCCGAGTTTCGCTCCAGGTTTCGGACATGCGATACCTTCTCGTTTGCATGAGGGCGGAGCGGCCGTCTCGTCGAAAATTTCAGCCGCGTCGCCGCGTTGTGAATCTGCACCCTTCGGGGTGCTGGCCGGCGTCCGGGAGCTGGTAACTCTCGGACGCCGGTCCACACGCACCCGCGCTATTCGCCTCACGGCGGCATGTACGTCATCGGCCTCTCTCCACGCCTGTCAGCCCGCCCGGTGCGGCCTTGTGCGGCGACCGGAACCATACGAGCACCCTCGGCCACACGTCCACGGCGATACGCACGTCTCCCCAGATGGGGATGAAGCCGGGCGCAGTCAGCGGGTTCTAAGGCCGCCAGCTGGCTTGGCTCGGTGCTGCCCTGAGGGTGAGGAAATTCCCAACCGATCAGCAGGCGGTCAGCAGGCGGATCACCCCATCCTCCCGGGGATGATCTTCATTCCGCCCACCCACCTGACGCCACAACGTCCTGTTGAATCAGCTGGTCAGAGAGGATTTAAGCCAAGGGCATAGAGACCGTCAATCGAGGCCCTTTGGCCGTTTTGTCCCCATACGGCGCCCGGGCAGCGCCCGCCGATCGCTTCGCCCGCAATCCCGCAAATCGCTTGCATCGTAAGGGAGATGAGGCTTTAGGGTCGCCACGCAGAGGAGCCTTTAACAACTGGACTAGACCGACCCAGTTGATCGGAAACGAAAAGCGGCAAGGTTTTGCCGATTCCGCGGCCCGCACAGCGAACCAAGGCGAGGAGCCGGTTTCGCGGGCGATCATCGCCAGCCCTACGGCCGTATCGTTTAGTTCTCAACCATGCATTCCGCTTGACCTGCCGTCATGTCACCCGGGCGGTCAAGATCATTCCATTTTCGCGTATCGTCTATCGGGAAGACGGAAGGGCCGGGGGGTCAGCGGTCGCGCTGACCCTCCTTTTGTATGCCCGAAGGCAGGCGGCCCTCAGCGGGCTGACGACTCGAGAGATGGTGTTGATAGTCGTGAAGCGGCGGGCTGACGGCAGCAATGATGTTACCGAGGAGGAATTCCCTTCGCTGCCCACCGGAGTCGCCGGGCAGTACATGGGATTCGGCGCGACGCTCAAGCAGTGGCGCAAAGCCGCCGGCGTCATCCAGCCGACCGCTGCGCGGGCCCTGGGGGTCAGTGAGCGCACATACCGCAACATCGAACGCGGTGCGACACCACGGTTCACACAGGCCCAGTGCGACGCCCTGGCAAAGCTGCTGAAGCTCGACCGAGATGAACGCCATGCTCTGCTGCTCTACAACGTGGGCACGTACCTGCGGTCTTCGCCGTCGGAGGGCCGCCACGAGGTGAATCCCGCTCTGCGGCTGCTCATCGACCGGCAGATGCCCAGTCCCACCTACCTGTCCGACCGCAACTGGAACATCATCGCTTACAACACGGCCATGGCTGAGCTGTGGCCGTGGGTGATGGAGCCACGGGCCAACATCATCCGCTGGGCCCTGACGACACCTGAGGGGCGTGCCACATACCACGACTGGCACAAACACGCCACCGTCTTTGTGCGCATGCTTCGGTTTGCGCAAACCACTCACGGGGATGACGCGGACCTCCAGGAGCTGATCGAGGACGTCAAACGGAACCCCGAGGTCCGGCAGATTTGGGAGTCAGACGTCGATCTCGTTGAGCATCGCGATGGTCACGTCTTCCTCGCCAGCGTGCCGACGCTGGGCTGGCGGACGATCGAGATCGTCAGCCACGTGGCGTACCCGGCGATTATGCCCGACTGCCGCTTCGTCGTCATGACCTGGGTAGAGGCGGAATCAGACGGTCAGCGGGATGCGTTGGGCGGCGCCCGTAACGCCTGGGCGGACGAAACTCACAACACGACACTCGTACGCGACCGGGCCCAGGAGCGGATCGCTGAAGCAGACCGACTGCGCGCCGAGGATGTGCGCACTGCGCGCCTGGTGGTGGAAAGCGCGGGCAAGGCTGCAGCGCAGGCCGGGGAGGAAGGGGTCCCGCTGCCCGCCCTCAGCCGTCTTGTGGGGCCTGCCTGTCAACTGACCCTTTCGCCGTCCAAGCGCAATGTGGTCTGGGCCGTGGAGGAGACGCCCGGGCAGTGGGGCGTCACGGAAGTCTCGCCGTCCACGGTGATCGCGCGCGTACCGCGGGGAGCCCTATCGACAGAGTCCCGGGCCGAGATGAAGCGGTTGACGCGCATCGCGCTGCCTGCTGCCCGCGAAGCCGCCGTCGCTCGCATTGAGCAGCTCATTGGCGAACTTCAGGAGGAGCAGCGTCTCCTCCACGAAATCCAGGCGGACTTGGCTGGGTACGACCACGCCGCACGAGCTTCGGCCCGGCCTTCGCCGCAAGCAGTCGAGCATGAAGGGCGCATGGAGAACTTTGCACTGCTGTCCGCTCCGGCAGACCTCCTTCGAGCCTCCTCCTAGAAAGAGCTTTCCGTGCGCAGATACACCTACCCCTGCCCACTGCGCTGGGCCGACGCCGACGCCGACGGGCACATCAACAACGCGCAGTTCCTCCGGTACATGGAGGAAGCACGCACGCGCATGTTCCGGGAAATGGTGCCCACCGACGAAGAATGCCGCCGCCAGAACGCGTTCGTCGTCGCCCGCTCCGTTATCGACTACCGCACCCCACTCCACTACCGGCATGAACCCGTCGACGTAGACGTCTGGGTCGGCACAGCGTCCGCTGCCACCTTCGAACTCGCCTACGAGATTCACGATGCCAATCACTTGTACGTCGAAGCAACGACCACGATCGTCGCTTACAACCTCAACACCGGTCGGCCGCGGCGCCTCACCGAGCCCGAACGCGCCTTCCTCGCCCGCTACTCCGAGCCCTGAGCTCGTTTGCGGCGGCCCATTGCCCGTATCCCGTCGATCTATTGCTGCCGACGACGGACGGATCCAGCGGCGCGGCGCCCATGGAATGCTCAAGCAACAGGCGTACACCCGCATAGGGAGTTGAGACCCCTCAGCATTCGAGGGGCCTCAACTTCAGTGTGCCTTCTCGTAGGCCTCTCGGATCTCGGCCGACACTCGGCCGCGATCATTCACCTCGAAGGCCTGCTCCTTCGCCCAGGCGCGGATCTTCGCGCTGTCCTCGCCGCCACCAGCCTTGGCCAGACGCTTGGCCGACCGCCCTCTACCCCTCCCAACCTTCCGAGCCGCCTTGACGAACGGGCCGAGGGCCTGGAGCAGTTCCTCGTGCGACTCCGGGGCGAGGTCGATCTCGTAGGCCACACCGTCCAGGGAGAACGTGTGTGTTGCGGCCTCTGATGTCTCTTCGCCTGTGAGGTCATCGGTGTAGATGGTGACGATCTTCTGTGCCATGCAGGGCATGGTAGCCATAGCAGCCCCACCCTGCAGCCAAGTTACTCATTAGGGTCCATAGGGCTCAGGCCGTTAGTAGCCGGGCAGTTAATGCCTATCGAAGGTAGGTCTGCTGCCACTCAATAGAAGTCATGTTCAGGGCTGCTTCAGCAAGTTCTTGGGCCGAGGCTGTCTTGAGTTTCGCCAGGCTGCTGTCGATCCAAGGCTGTACGTTCTGGTAGCCCTGTTCCCGGTACTCAACGGCCTGGATCAGGCACTCCAGCTTGTCTGCGTCATGGGCGACGATCACTTCGAGGCTGTCACCGTTCTCGTACTCCTCGATGATGGACTGTAGGCCAGCCCGCACCCCGGAGTGCGATGCCGACACCTGGTCCCTGGTCACGTCCTCATTGCTGGAGGCGGACAGGTAACGGCGGCCGATGTGCGGGATGTCGCCGATTCGGGTTTCCTGCGTGTCATGGAAGGTACACAGCAGGGCCACCTTGGCAGGGTCGGCCCCTTCCATGAGGGCCAGGACTGAACCGACCACGGCTGTCCGCCAGGAGTGCTCCGCGATCGTCTCAGGGTCCTTCACCCCGACGATCCACCAGCCTGACCGCTTGGCCCGCTTGAGCATCCCCATCTCCAGCAGGTACCCGGCAGTACCGGCGGCGGTGTTCTCTTCCTCCATGATGCCCTCCATGGGTCAAGCACGTTCTCCGCGTAGGAGCTGGTGCACGGCGCCTAGTTCGCGCCGAGATCGGGATGATAGATCGTTCTCGTCAAGCGTGATGACGGTATGAGCCATTAGAACCTTGGCAGTTGCAGGTTCAGCTTGTGGCAGCCATGGGCATGCGGTGAGCAACGCCCATACCGAGTGGGCGTACAAGTCCGCGTACGTGGGCGCTTCCTTCATGCCCTGGGTGAGTCTCCGCATGAGCGTGATGGCATCCCACTCCGGCAAGCTGCGCTTGGCCATGAATCGGTCGTCGACTTGCGTAGCCGGAAGGGCTCCGAGCCAGTAGGCCCAGTAGTTGAGGTTCGCTGCCTCTCCCATGTCGTCATCAGCCAAGGACCGGTCGATGAAGTCTCGAAGGGGCTGGGGATCACCGTGTCGGGCCAAAGCCGTCGCGATGCTTCGTCCCTCTGCCCAGTGCATGGACCAGCCGCGGACGGAGAGAACTCCGCGCTGGCGGTGGAGGGCGTGGGCTGTCCAGCTAGCAGCGTCCGGACTCCGGTCATAGCTCGTCAGGTAGAGCACCTGTCGGCGCAGGAGTATCCCATTACTGGCGGTTCGGGCCGTTTGCTCAGCCATCTCTCGGAGGTGCGCAAAGAGGGCTGTGCGCTCGCCAGCAGGCAAGAGCGGCGCATCAGCCACGGGGCCGCGCCGCGCTGCCTTTGGGCGGTTCCCGACGGCCGGGGGGCATGTGCCGTTCACGGCCCAGGCAATCATGTGGGCGGTCTCGCGATTGTGGACCCACTCCGAAAGGGGATGCTCGCGGTGGTCAGCCGGCGGGTCCAACGCGGCGCCGATGATCCGGTCCGCGTCCATGGCAGGGTCGAGCAAGCGGACGAGGTTCTGGTCAGCCCCGAGGGCAAGTAACCGTCGTGTCAGGTCCAGCAACGCCCCAGCCCGCATGTTGGCTAAGGGGCGACGACCGGATTCCCACCCCTGGACTGTGCGGACATCCCCCTCCAGTAGTTCCGCGAACTCAGCCTGAGTCAAGGGGATGCTCTCACGGGCGAGGCGCAGTACGTATCCGCTGATGGCGCCGGTGATCGAACGACGCTGGTCTTGCGTGCTCATCGCGCTCTCCGCTGGTTGACCCTTAACACGTACCCGCAGTGAGTGTTTCGCCATGCGTGGCGCCCGTACGTTGAAGCCGGTGAGTAACCCGACCGCCCCGCAGGGTGATGGCGCGTCCAGTCGCGAGCTTAGTTCTCCTCGCACGTTTCTGCTGTCTGCCCGTCAACTTGCCTGAGCGGGAACCTTTGATCCGGAGTACCGACGATGACGACGGACACTACGAGCGCCAGAAGCACGACGAGCAGCACGGTCACTCATGTCACCCCGAAGAAACGCGACTTCGGGTACAACCACGCGACCGAGCACGCTGCTCTCGCAGTGGATCTGCACTTCGCTGACGGTCACACCGAGCCGAGTGTGTTGATTCTGCGTCCCGGTCAAACCGAACTGCTGTGGATCCAGATCGACGCGGCGATCAAGGCCCGCGCCAGGGCGTTGCAGGCTGAGGGCGGCGATGAGTTGTGAGTGGTGCCATGGGGGCTGAACCGATCCAAGATCCCCTACTGACGATCTGCGTCTACCGGATCGGCAGCCGAGGCAAACGCGTGGACATACGCCAGGAGTGCCACTACGAGTCAGAGCCCGACGACGCCGTCACCGCCAACCCCATGGCCTACCCACCGTGCAGGTGCCGGCGCTGCGGGGGTGAGCCGCGATGACCGCCCCACGGATTGGCGACCTCCAGTTCGACACGCGACGGAACCGCGAGTGCATCGTGACCGACATCGAACCGTGCGGCCGGATCATCGTCCGCCCGCCGAACAGCACGCTGATCGAGTGGGCCGCGGATCCCAGCGATCTCGTACCCATACCCGAGGAGGGTCGACGGTGAGATTACGGCTCCTCGCCGAAGACGAGTCGACCGGCGCGGCGAACCCGGCCGCGTGCGTGGAAATCTCCTTCGACCTCGTCCACCGCGACGACGCAGTGTTCTTCCCCAAGCCCTGGCGGATCACCCCGGCCGATCTCATACGCCTGGTGGTCGAGATTGATCTAACACTTGGTGAGATCCGCGCAGAAGTCATGCGCGCGGAAGTCACGCTGAAGCGAGCCTTGGGCGACTGGTACGCGGAGGGCGGTGCGGCCATCGCCTCAATGCCCCCGAATGACGCCCTGCTTGCCCGTGTTCTTCACGGCCTAAGCAAGGACGACCTCACTGCGCGGCGCGACACGGCAGGGCCGCTGCCCTCTCAGCGACACCCCATGGCAGCGACATCGTGACGCACCCACACCCCGTGGAGGACGGAGAAGCCAGGTTGTCCGGTCGATCCTTCTACCGCCCGCATACCGAGCTGGCCGCCGCGATACGGGTGCCGAGGCTGACGTGCTGGCAGTGCGCTGCCGCTGTGAGCCCGGATGGGCGAGGCGCCTACACCTGCACCTGCGGCGCCGTGGTGGTTGGTCTTGGCTCTCCACGCCGCCCCCAGCGCGTGCGACACGGCGGTCACCGCCAGGGTCGCCATCGCACCACCGATCCGGGCACCGGTAACCCCTAGTCGCGCAGTGGGACTGGTCCCCCGCCGCGTCCGTGCCGCTGGCCTCTCCCCCGAGGGCCACGGGCGGCACGGATCCAGCCCGGCACGTGCGTGTCTCCCCGTCGCGGGCGTGCCTGGCCACCTAACGGCCGCCGAGCCCCTGACAAGGCAAGAGCGGCTAAGGCCCCTCCACGCTGCCTGGGGGCGTCCCACGGCGCGGAGGGAAGGGCGGCGGTTCCGTTGGGGAGCCCGGGGCCGCCGCCGCACCACCCCACCGCCGTGCAGCGGCGGATCGTCTCAATCGAAGGAGATGTAGCGGATGAGTACGAATATCGTGCCCCCGGCGGACGTCACCGCCGAGCGGGCGCAACAGATCCTCGCGGCCATCGAGGCCGACCCCGAGTTCCCGGCTTTCCGGGCTGCCACGTTGGAGTACTCCTCCGACTGGCAGTGTTTCACGGGCTTTCCCGTCATCGAGCGGTGGAACCTGGACGCCGATAAGGAGCCGCTGCTGACCGAGGGCTTGCGCGCCTTGGCGATCAAGGCGGCGGTCTACGCGCTAACCGGAGACGAAAACGTCGCCGAGGTGCCCATCGCGGTTCCGGTGGACGAGATGACGCACGCGATGATCGCCCAGCCTCAACTGCTGGCCCGCATCGCCGGTCGCTTCGGCTTCCAGGTGATCCACCAGACCGACCAGGAGCACACCAACTACATGCCTGGCTGCGTCACCGACCAGGTGTACCGGTTGGCCTGGGGTGAGCCCCCGGTCCGGTACTGGCTCGCCAAGGACGAGGTCGACCGGCGCTTGGCGTTCCTGGCCGACCGGTACGCCTCGATCGGGCTGGGGCGTTCCGGCCGCGAGCATCAACTCACTTTCGCCGTCTGAACCACCTATGTCGCGGCGGCGCCGAGGTGGACAGGTCCAAAGGCTTCGGTGGTAGTGCGATCCGGTCCGGGTCCAGCCCGATCCGGTCCGGGTGCACGCATACCGGAGTCCCATCCGCTGCGTACCGGTAGCCGTCGGCTTCGTTGAACGGCCACAGCCGTGACGGCCGGTCGGCGACAACGAAGCGGTCGCGAGGCAGGCGCAGCGACGGGCACACCCCGCACACCGGCGGGTCGTCGTCCTCGCACATGTACGGCTCGTCTGCCATCCGCCCACCGTAGTGGTACCGCCCAACCGCCGCCTGGCTCCGGCAACTTGAGCGCATCGTTTTCCCTCGCGACGCGCCGCCGGGGCCGAGCCAAATCCACCAGAAAGAGTGACTATGACGATCCTCGACGCGCCCCCGTCGGCGCGGCTGTCCTTGATAGAGCTGGAGATCACTGGCCAGTGTCAGGCGCGGTGCGTGACGTGCTACAACCGGTCAGGCCCCCAGGGGGCGCACGGGGCGATGGGCCGCGCCGACTGGTGCCACGTGATCGACCAGGCCGCCGGACTCGGCGTGCAGCGGCTCCAGTTCATCGGCGGTGAACCCACCTTGCACCCCGACCTGGCACCCCTGGTGCGGCACGCGCTGAGCCGCGGCATTGCGGTGGAGGTCTTCTCCAACCTCATCCATGTCCGCCCGCACCTGTGGGAGGTCTTCGCGCGTCAAGGGGTGAGCCTGGCGACCTCGTACTACAGCGACCAGGCGGCAGAGCACGAGCAGATCACCCGGCACCGCAGCTCGTACGACCGTACGAAGGCGAACATCTCTGAGGCTGTGCGGCTCGGCATTCCGATCCGCGCCGGAGTCATTCGCGTGCTGGAGGGGCAGCGCGTGAAGGAAGCGGTGGAAGAACTCCGTGGCCTCGGCGTTGAACGTATCGGCGTTGACCGGGTCCGAAGGATCGGCCGGGGTGCTGGCGACCGCGACGGGCACGACCCGGCGGAGCTGTGTGGGCACTGCACCCGTGGCCGGGCCGCCGTGCTGCCCACCGGCGAGGCGGTCGGGTGCGGGATGTCGCGGTGGATGAGCGCCGGAAACGTGCTGACCACCCCGCTCGCCGACATCATCACCAGCCCCGAGTGGCAGCAGATCACGGCCGCGGTTCCGGCACCGCGCTCGGGGGCGTGCGTGCCGGAATCGTGCACCCCCAAGGAGGACTCATGCCAGCCCTCTCCTGGCATCGATCCGTGCGTGCCGAACGACTCGCCCTGCCAGCCCGCGAAACCCGCATGTTTGCCCAAACTCCCTTAGCCTCGATCCACCGATCAACCGCTGTGCCAGGGGCTGGACATGAAGGCGCGGATACCCTCTGAGCTGGAATGATGGGACTTCCTACGGTTCCATATCCACAGATCGAGAGAACATCCGCGAGATGCAATCTTCCCATGCCGCTTCGATGGTATGCGCGGAGTTCGACGAGCCGAACGTGATCGCAGACGCGGGCCTGGTGCCCGTGGTCCGGCTGTCTGAGCGGGTGCGACTGCCGTACCTGGTCAGCCAGGCGGTCCGGATCGCAGGTGCGGGCAAAAGCGGTGGCGCGAACCCGGCAGCGAAGGTGATGTCGCTGGTAGCGGCGATGTGCGCCGGAGCAGACAGCGTCGAGGACGCCGACCGGTTGCGGCACGGCGCGATGCCAGTGGCCTTCCACGGCATCCGAGCCCCGTCCACGCTGGGCACCTTCCTACGCTCCTTCACCCACGGCCACGTGCTGCAACTGCACGCGGTGCACCGCAGGTTCCTCGCCGAACTGGCAGCGCATACCCCGCTGCTGCCCGACGCGGCCGAGGTGGCGTTCATCGACGTCGACTCCACGCACAAGCGCGTGTTCGGCCGGACCAAGCAGGGCGCGCAGGTCGGCCGGTTCAAGGGGGTGCGTACCTTGCACCCGCTGCTGGCCACCATCTGCACCCCCACCACGCGGCCAGTGCTCGCCGGGGTGCGGCTGCGGCAGGGCAAGGCCGCTGATGCCCGCGGTGCCCCGCGTTTTGTCACTGAGGCGGTAGCCACCGCGATCGAAGCGGGCTGCACCGGGGTGCGGATCGTGCGCGCGGACTCCAAGTTCTACAGCGCCGATGTGGTGGCCGCCTGCCGCCGCAGACGCACCCACTTCTCGATCACCACAGGCATGAACCCCTCCATCCAGCGCGCCATCACCTCGATCAGCCAGGACGCGTGGCGGCCCATTCGCTACCCACGCGCTGTGGTCGACCCTGACACCGGTGAGCTGATCTCCGAGGCCGAGGTCGCCGAGATACCCGCCTACACCGCCTTCACCGGACGACCCAAAGCTGAGCAGGTCACTGCCCGTCTGATCGTCCGCCGAGTGGTCGACCGGGCCAAGCCCGCAGTCGAAACGGACCAAGGCGAGCTGTTCCCCGTCTGGCGCTACCACCCGTTCTTCACCGACAGCCCCTTTGAGACCCTCCAAGCCGAGCGGCAGCACCGGCACCACGCGATCATCGAGCAGGTGATCGCCGACGGCAAGGGCGGGCCCCTGGCCCACCTGCCGTCGGGCCACTTCAACGCCAACGCGGCCTGGTTGACCTGCTGGGCGATCAGCTACAACCTGCTGCGGGCCGCCGGCACGCTGGCCGGAGCGTTCTACGCCAAGGCCACCACCGCAACCATTAGCCAACACATCATCTGCGTCCCTGCCCGCCTGGCCCGATCAGCCCGACGGCTCACCCTCCACCTGCCGGAACCATGGCGTCGGCAGGAATCCTGGCTCCAGCTCTTCCGCGCTGTTCACGCCCCACCAACGTCAGCCTGACGCCCCTGCCCGAACGCCCGCGAGAGCCCGAGCGGAGAACACGTGGAAAAGCTGGGCAGACCAGTGGATACCTGCTGCCCGGCGCACAGGACAACACCAAGACTGCCCCCACCGAAGCCATCACGGGACCGCTTCAGAGCTGCATCGGTGGAGCGAGGCTTAGGAGGAGGTCAGATGAGCGATTGGGAGAAGCGCGCCGCCGCTCTGGCCGCGGAAACCGTTCACCCCTCGTCGCGATGGTCGATGCCGCTGGCCACGACACCGCGCCACACGTTCGTGCCCCGCTGGTGGGAGTACCACAGCGACACCACAATCCTACGCATCGGCGAGGACGACGCCGAGGGGTGGATGAGCGCGGCATACGACAACCGCACACTGGTGACCCGCATCGGCCCGCTCCACGCCGACCACGCCGCCCCCGGCCAACAGACCGACGGCCGTCCCACCTCGTCATCCACCATGCCGTGCCTGGTGGTTCAGATGTACCAGCACGCCATGATCACCGACGGGTGCGACGTCCTGTGCACCACCGGATCCGGATACGGCACGGCCCTACTGTGTCGCCGTCTCGGCGCTGAGCATGTGACCAGCATCGACGTGGACCCCTACCTGGTCCATGCTGCAACCCAACGGATGCACCCCACCACGACGGTGTGCGACATCACCGGCGCATTGCCCGGCCAGTTCGACCGCATCGTCTCTACCGTCTCCATCCGGCCCATCCCGATCTCGTGGGTGGCCGCGCTGAAACCGGGCGGCAGGCTCGTCACCACCATCGCCGGAACGGGCCTGATCGTCGTGGCCGACAAAACGCCGGACGGCGGGGCATTCGGCCGAATCGCCCCCGAGGGCGCCGGATTCATGTCCACCCGCCACAGCGACGACTACGACGACCACCTGAACGAAGTTTGGGAGAAGATCAACCACGCCGACGCGGTCGGGGAGGACATCAGCACCAGCCGGTATCCACTGCTGTTCCCACCGGACGACTGGTCGGTGTACTCCATGCTCGAACTCACGGTCCCCGGGATCGAACACCGCCGAGCGGCGGACGCCGACACACGCACGGTATGGCTACTCCACGAAGACGGGTCATGGGCCCGCGCCACCGCAGACGCCTTCCTCGCCTCCCCCGAGGTCCACCAAGGCGGCCCACGCCGATTGTGGGATGAACTGGAACGCGTCCGCCACCGTCTCAACCGGGAAGGCACCCTGCCCGTCTACGGCGCACCGGTACGGGATCGCCCCCGACGGCACGACCACCATCGCTCACGGTGACTGGACCGTCACCCTGTAACCGGAACTGGGCCGGATGCCCCAACTCCCGTACTGCACCGCCGTCGTACAGGGGGTATTGGGGATCACGGCGGTCAGCCTGCTGCAGGCTGGCACGACGCCTGACCCCCTGTCAGAACGAGCGTCAAGTTGTCGCCCGGAACGCCCACAATGCGCATAACTGCACATCAGAAAGACCGCGGGTCAGGCGCCATTTGCGGCAGACTCAAGAGCGGCCACGCACTCGACATGATGGATCATCGCGATCAGGTCGCAACGAGCAGGTCTGGCGAAACAACAGGTCAGACGCCGATTCTCGGCCCGCTGGGCTGGCTGACAGGCGGCCGGAGCGTCAAACGAGCGTCACGGCCACACGCCGCCTGCGGTGTCCACGTGACATCGGATTTCACACCAAGTTCCCGTCCTGGCAAGGCCGGTGCCGTGGCATGGCGAGCGAAGAGCGCCCACGGCTCACACCATGGTGATCAGGGTGTATCCCATGGTGATGCCCATCGCGATCTTGTGGCAGGCGGCGAGGCGTGGGGTGAGGATCGGTACGCCCGTTGGAGCACACCAGGTCAGCTGAGTGCGGGAGTCGGCGGGGTTGTTCGCTGTGTCCCGCGTGTGCGTGTTGGTGGTCAGGGGCGCTGGGGTGAGTCGGTCGCCGAGCCAGACGACGTAGCCGATCATGAAAAGCGCCAGGATGAGGGCTAGGGTCGGGAAGCGTGTCATACCGGAGGCTCCGGCCATGCGGGGCATCCCCGTTGCCATCCCCCTGTCGGTGTCGCCGGGCGCGGGGTTGCGCATGGCCAGAAGCATGTAGAGCATGGCGCCGCTTTCGACCATGTGTGGCAGGGGGTGCGGGCAGCGCCAGCCGTGCGCGGCGTCACCGCGCCAGTTGCGGATGGTTCGGGCGGCGAACCAGGCTGAGGCGAGGGCGAATGTGCCGTCCCAGATGGAGTTCGGCAGGGAGTTCAGGCGTGGTGTCAGCATTCCGGCCATCGAGATTCCCATGGCCAGATGTGTGATGTCGGCGTCGAGTTCGACCTCCCGTCGCGTGCGCCAGGAGGTGAGCAGCCGGGCCGCGCAGGACACGGCGATGGCGAGCATGATCGCGGCGAAGGTGTCGGCCAGCCAGGAGGGGTGTGCCATGGGTGTCCTCCGTGTCCGTCGGCCCGGCTGCTGTCTCAGTCGGGTCAGGTGGTTGGCGGTTCGTCTCGCGGGGCTGCGGGGCGCTCGGTGGTGCTGGGCCAGTAGGCGAGGGCGAACAGGGCGAGCAGTGGGCCGGAGTTGGGGTCGGTGCCCTGACCGGTGAAGATGCCGCCGAGGGCTTCCCCAGTGATCCAGATGACTGCGGCCAGCACCAGCGCGAGGGCGATCGCCACCCGGGTGAAGGGCGCGGGCAGGAAGACACTGATGGCGACGGCGCCGAGCAGAACCGCGAGGGTGGTGGCAGCCGCCAAGCCCTGGTGGGCGACGAGGTCGGCTGTGTGCTTCTCGATCCAGGAGAGCCATCCCGGCTGTCCGGAAGCCATCTGGGCGATCATGTCGTGCAGTCCCTGCGGGCTGCGGTCGCCGCTCTGCACGGCGAAGTAGGCTTCGCTGCCCCAGAGCATGAGCCACAGCGCTCGTGCCCTTGGCGCGCCCACCGGCCGCTCGGCGACGAACCGCGACGGTGTCACGCCTCGCCCTCCCCTGCGCTCGGCGGGCCATAGCAGGACTGCGAGCAGCGCGTAGAGGATGACTGCCCCAGGGGCTCCGTTGACGGGGCTGGCGGTGCCGTTGAGCAGGCCGCCAAGACCCTCACCGAGCCACCACACCGCCAGTGACCAGGCAATGGAGGCGGCGAGCGCTGGTTTGAGGGTGGGACGCCAGGCGATGCCAAGGCCCAGCAGCAGTTGGACGGTGGCGAAGGCGGCGTTGGTTCCTACGGGATGGTGGGCGACGACGCCAGCGGCCCAGGTGATGGGGTGGGCGATCAGCGCGGGGTTGCCCTGTGCTGTGGTGGCGAGGGTCTGGGTGGCGAAGTCCTTCGTGAACATGTACGGCTGGAACTGCAGGATGCCGTCGAGCAGCCACACGGCTGCCAGGGCGAGTTGGAGCAAGCGCCGGACGTCGCGGGCCTGCCGCGCGATCGTCGCCGCTGGCACGAGGGAGTACCCTCCGCCGCCAAGCGCGGTGCTTTCGCTCATGAGGTGATTCCTTCCCGGGAGTTGGGGTGGCCGACACCACCGGAAGCAACGGAGGATGAAATTGAACCCGCTGACGCAAAGGGTGGTTGGGGAGCGTGATGCAGCGGGCCGCGGGTGAGCGGTGCGCCGCAAGGGTTGGCGGGACGATGGGCCGTCATCCGGGGTTTTCCCATGTGGCGAGACGGCTCAGATAGGCGTTGTAGGCGGCGAGTTGGGCGTCGTGGTCGCGTTCGGCCTGACGGTCCGCACAGGCCGCCGCCCTACGCTCGGTGGCCGCCCACTGGACGAGCACGGCCAGCAGGACCAGGACGGTGGGGATCTCGCTGAACGCCCAGGCGATGCCACCACCAGTGTTCTGGTCGGCGAGCGGGGTGACCTGCCAGGCGGCCGGTGGGTGGGCGAAGAAGCCGACGATCAGGCCGCTGGACATCATCACCGCGATGCCGAAGAAGGCGTGGAACGGCATGCCGATGAACAGCTCCAGCATCCGCATCACATGGGATGGGCGGCGCGGAGCCGGGTCGACGCCCATGATGGGCCAGAAGAACAGCAGACCCGTCGCCAGGAAGTGAGCGAGCATCCATTCGTGGCCGAGCCAGCTGCGCATGGTGAAGTCGAACAGCGGCGTGAAGTACAGGCCGTAGAGACTGGCGATGAACAGCGGCAGGGTGAACAGCGGGGAGGAGACCACCCGGGCCAGTCGGCTGTGCAGGAACCAGGTGATCACCTCCCGTGGTCCGGTGCGCCCCCGTCCAGCGGCGGGCAGGACGCGCAGGGCCAGGGTGACCGGGGCGCCGAGCAGCAGCAGGATCGGCGAGAGCATGGAGAGCACCATGTGCTGCACCATGTGGACGCTGAACAACTCCATGCCGTAACCGCCCACTCCGGTGCAGGTCACCAGGGCGACGCTGATCACACCGACGGTCCACAGCAGGGTGCGGGTGATCGGCCAGCGGTCGCCGCGCCGCCGCAGCCGCCACACCGCCAACGCGTAGAGGGCCAGGGCCAGCAGGCAGACGATCGGCTCGACCGGGAGCGGTTGCGGGTGCCAGGCCAGCAGCCGCCCCAGGGTGGGCGGCGCCATCGGCATCCACATCGGGCCGGTCATGTGCATGTGCTCCATGCCGCTCATGCCATTCATGCCGTGCATGACCGGCATCGACGGCATGCCTGGAACGGGCGTGGGCGTCGCGCCGAAGGCCGCCGCGGCGGGGGTCGCGTACAGCCCGGGAAGAGTGGCCATGTCATCCCTCCAGCAGGCGTTGGCCGACGTACTCGCCCGGCGCGGCGCCCCCGGGGACGGCGAAGACGGCGCTGGACTCGTGGCGGATGAAGCGGGTGAGGTGGTCGGCGCCGTCGAGTTTGGTCTGCACCGTGATGAACGCGGCCGGATCGGCCTGCCAGGTGATGAACAGCAGCCCGGCGTCGGGCTGTCCGTCCGTGTCGTAGCCGTCGTGGTAGGAGAAGCCGCGGCGCAGGACGGTGGCTCCGCCGTTGGACTCGGGTGCGGCGACGCGGATGTGGGCGTCGCCTGGGATGGCCAGTGAGGCGTCGGGGTTGAACTTGTTCAGGTCCATCGGCGTGGTCTCGGTTCCGCCCTCACCAGCCGACAGGGGCGCACCGTTGTCCTTGCGGCGGCCGATCACCTGCTCCTGCTGGGGGAGCGTGAGATCCGCCCAGTCGTCGAGCAGCATGCGGATGCGGCGTACGACGGCGTAGGAGCCGCCGTTCATCCACGCCTCGGCGCCGTGCTTGTCTGGGGCGAAGACCTTGGTGGCGAAGTCCTTGTCGGTTGGCTTGGGGTTGCCCGTGCCATCGATCTGTCCCATCAGGTTGCGCACCGTCTTCGGGCGGGCGGTGGCTCCCGGTGTGCGGTTGAAGCCGTTCATCTGCCAGCGGACGGTTGCCGCTTCGTTTGCCTCGCGTTGTAGGACGCGCAGTGCGTGGAAGGCCACGAGGGGGTCGTCGGCACCGATCTGGATCCACAGGTCGCCGTCGCTCCGCTTCGGGTCGATGGCGTCGGACGGGAAGTGGGGCATCGGAACGAGTGCGGCCGGTGCGCGGTCGTCCAGACCGGTCTTGGTGAAGAAGCCGCGGCCGAAGCCGAAGGTCACGGTCAGCGAGCAGGGCCCGGCGTCCAGCGCGATCTGGTCGTCGTCGGCGGGCGGGCGGCCCGCGGTCATCGCCTCGGTCGCCGTTGACCAGCGGCGCATCAGCTCGGTGGCGCTCTTGCGCCCGGCGTTCGCAACGAGGTCGAAGGCGATGATGTGGCCGATGGACTGCATCGGCGTGGTGATGCCCGCCTGGTGAGTGCCGTGGAACGGTACGGCGGTGCTGCCGACGACGGTGATCGGGGTAGGGCTGTCGACGGCCGCGAATCCGGCCGTGCCGCCAGCCGCCCCGGTCATCAGGCCGACCGCTCCGGCCGCGCCTGCCGTCCCCAGCAGCCTCCTACGGGAAATTCCTTGCTGATCGGGTTGGTTCGTCATGTTGCCTGCCAGATGTACGGGAAGTCTTCGCGTGGGTGGTGAGGGCGGGGCGGGCCAGAGGGCAGCCCCGCCCTCTGGCCCGCCAACGCGCCCTTGGCGTGGGTCAGTTCGAGGGCTGGTAGGTCGCGGGCCGGACCGGCACCCGGACAGTGATCGACGGGGAGGTGGCGAAACGGAGCTGGAAGGTGACCGTCTCGCCGACCGTCGGCTTCCTCTTCAAGCCCATCAGCATCAGGTGGTTACCACCGGTTCGCAGCACGAGGCTGCCATGCGCGGGAATGGTGAACTCCTTCACCTGCTGCATCTGGTCAGACGCCGTGGTGCGGTGCATCGACACCATGGAGGCGATGTCACTGCGCACACCGGTCAACTCGTCCGCTTTGCTGCCGGTGTTGGTGACGGTGAAGTACCCGGCGGCCATGTCGGCCATCGGCGGCTGGGGCACGTAGGCGCCGGTCACCTTCAACTCCGGCCTACCACTGGACGCCTGTGCGGAGACAGACGAGGCGGAGCAACCGGTCAGCGCGGTGACGCCGAGCACGAGCGCGGCAGCCGCAGGCACGTGGGACATGAAGCGCTTCACGGCGTCTCCCCCTTAACGATCTTCGGGAGGTCGGCGGTGTAGCGCTGCTCGGACACCCCGGAGGTGTAGAGGATGTGCGCCTTGTCGTCCTTGGGCGAGAAGACGATCACCTCGGCGCCGTGAGTGACGGTCTCGCTTCCGTCCTTGTGCTTCACGGGTGGGGAGACACTGACGCCCACGCTGCTCGCCGCGGCCTGTATGGCGTTGAAGTCACCAGTCAGGCCGACGAAGTCCGGGTCGATCGCGCCGAGCCACTGCTTGAGCCGTTGTGGAGTGTCACGAGATGGATCCGTACTGATGAAGACGACACGCAGCTGCCGACGCTCGGCCGCCGGCAGCTTGCGGGCGGCGCCCGCGATGTCGGCCATCGTCGTCGGGCACACGTCGGGGCAGTGGGTGTATCCGAAGTACAGCAGCGTGGGATGGCCCGCGGTCTGCCGGACCAGGTCGTAGGAGTGGCCGTCCTGGTCGGTGAGCGTGAGGTTCGGCTTGGCGTCCGGCGGACTGAGCGCAATGGTGCCGGGCGGGGCCGAGGAGGACGCCCCGGAGACGACGGCGACCGGCAGACTGCCGGAGGAGCCGCCGCAAGCGGTCAAGCTGAGGGATGCCGCTGCACCGAGGGCCACAACCGTGGCCAGTCGACGCGCGGCAGGCGCGAGGGTACGCATCAGGGAACTCCTGCAGTGGGTACGGCACACGGCAGCCGCCCACCCGTTCCGAGGGCGGGCCGCGTACGAGGGCTGCACGGCGAGACCAGACCCCACGCCCCCGCGACAACCCGCCGTCTCACTCCTGCCGCCAATACGGGCAGGCAGGACGGACAGTTGGTGGGATGCCACGGGAGTCGCGGAGAAGAGGCGAACGCCGCGCCGCGCATCCGCGGCGGGCAAAGGAGCCGCACGACGGGCATAGCGCGGTGGCGTCACCGGGGCGACAGTTCTCACCGGAATGGCGCGATGACGGCCACACCCTCCACGCGAACCCACACGGGTGCGGAGAGCGGTCAGACCGCCAGGGCCACCACGGGCGGACCCCGCCGGATCACAACGTGCCGGAGCACGACAGCCCGAAGCCGCTTCGCCCCACATCGCACCGCGGGTCGACCCAGCGCGGCCGAACACCGCTCCAGCAGGCTGGCCACCAGCGCCAGCGCCCGGACGACGGTGAGCAGGCCGACCAACGGCAGCAACACGGAAAGGTGTTCCGCGACCACTCCGGGCAGCCGGACAACCCGCCACAGCGCCGCCTCACCGCGACGCAGGACCCAACCCGCCACGACCGCGGCGACCAGATGCGCGGCGAGCATCGGGACGGTGAACATCGCGGCCAGCGACATCACATGCGCACCGTGCCCCGCCATCCCCGTCATACCCGGCATACCGTGCACGCTGCCCATGACCTTGGTCGGGTCGATGCCCGCCTGCCGCACGATGCGTATCGCACTCTGGGGGGTCAGATACGTCGGTCGCGCATCGCATATCAACCGCTCCGCCAGCGCCACAACACCGTCGGGCCGCTTGGGCGGGACGGCCATCGAGTAACCCTGGCCGAGGCAGAAGAGCAGATGCAGGCCGAGTTCGCCGGCCAGCAGCGTGGCCGCTATGCCGGGTAGCGAACGCTCACGTCCGGCCAACGGCCCCACGGCGCATAGCACTCCGGCCCAGCCCGCCACCAACGCCCACAGCGACACCCCGGCCCGTGAGGCCATGGCGTGCCCCATCGCCGACAACGTGACACAGACCGCCGAGAACACCGCCGCTCTCAGCAGCCTCAGGTCGGCGCCAGCGCGCACGGGGACCGCCATAACGCCCGCCATCATCCCATCCCACCCATCGACCCCGGACGCTGGGTACCAGCCTCCGCACCGAACCGGCAGCTCCCTCATGACCGCTCCCGGCCGCCCAACAGGTAGCCCAGCGCGGCGAACACGGCAGCCCGCAGGCTCCGTAGCACCGGCGATGCGATACACGAGAACGACGTCCTGCCAACGGATCGGGCGCAGCCGTCGCAGGATGCTCTGACGCCAGACGTCACCAGACGCGCACCGACCGGCTGGGTGCGCTCCACTGCGAATCGGTACTCGCGGCCGGAAGGGTCGCTGCTGCGACGCGCCACGTAAGGGACCTAACTCCTCGCATCGACGACCGGCCCACCCCAGCCCGCCGACAGCGGCGAGGCGCGGCAGCCGAGATCCCTGCGTCGCGGGCGGCGTCGCGGTCCTGGGTATCGACCGCCAGGCGCCCTCTGGCTCAGCTCAGGTCAGAACGCGCCAGGTACGGCGAGAGCTAGCGGCTCCAGGTCTCCGTAGAGGGCGGCGTGGAGTGCGGCTGCGAGCTCACGCGCCCGGCCTTCGGTCCGCACGCTGTGCATCATGAAGTAGATGGGGCCCGTGTATGCATCCAAGCCGATCTCGTGATTGCGGACCAGGC
The DNA here is from genome assembly GCF_029269905.1 of Streptomyces silvisoli. Lineage (NCBI taxonomy): Bacteria > Bacillati > Actinomycetota > Actinomycetes > Kitasatosporales > Streptomycetaceae > Streptomyces > Streptomyces silvisoli. The sequence continues at coordinate 206,091 of NZ_JARJBC010000014.1, forward strand.
GGAGCATGGCGGCGCGGACTGCGTCGTTCACAGTGTCCTCGACGGTGTGGCCTGGGCTGGCGGTAAGACTGTCCGCCTTCACGGTCCACGTTGGGCCGTCGTGTTCGATGGCTACGAACACGACACGCCGCGCCATGGCCTCCCGGTACGCAGCGTGAAAAGCTTTGGTGCCAGTCGCGTTCGGCACGAGCTCGGCGGGACAGGGAACCGGCAGCTGCTGCATGAGGTGCATTGTGTCAGTGCATCTTCCGGATCCCCGGGGCGGTAACGATCAGGTTCGGCCGGGTGGGTGAGTTCCGTGGGGCGGCGCAGCCCTCAGCTGCAGGCGCCCGGCGCATCCAGTTCACAGGCGTTGCCATATGCCACATCGACCTGCCGCTGTGGATCGACCTTCTCGGCCAACTCGGCCGCGACTTCGCCGATCTGCACATCACCCTGACCGCGCTGGAGGTCCAGCCGGGGAGCGATACGCTGCAGCAACTCGGACCGAAAATCCTGTCCATCCACGAGCTGATCGGCTGAGCCCTGGTCCGCCTGTCCACTCTCGACGGCAGTCAGTACACGGCGGTGCCCGGTAGCCGCGCCTCCCTGGATCCGCTCAGCTCCGTCGTCGCCTCGGTTGCCCTCGCCGCTTCGGACCTGGCAACCGCCGTGGCGGACAACCCCCTCGAAGTCGCTGGCTTTTCCGGCAGTGTCAGCCGCAGCGTCCTCGGATTCGCTGGCGCCGCCCTCGTCGGACAACTCGCCCAGCGGCCTTCAAGGGTCTTGGTTGCGGCTTGACCGGACCTACGTACGGATACGTGCTTTCGGGGGCGCCGGAAGTGGGGGCCGCTAAAGTCCTATAAGGTTCTTGTAGGTGTGCCGGGAAGTCTGGTCGGTGAAGAGCTACAGGGCGTAACCGACGGGGGATGTTCATGACCGGCCTGACCATCGTTTTGCTGCTCGTGGTGCTGGCCACGGCGGTCGCGACGGGGGCCCGGCACTGGCGGCTTCCCGCCCCGCCCCTGCTGGTCGTCGCCGGACTCGGCATCGGGCTCCTGCCTTGGGTCCCGGCCATCCACGTCGCGCCCCAGGTGATCAGCGTTCTGGTGCTGCCGCCGCTGTTGTACGCCTCGGCTGAGGAGATGTCCAGCCGGGAGCTGCGGGCGGTGTGGCGGCCGGTGACGGTGCTGGTCTTCGGCCTCGTGCTGGCCTCGGCCGCGGCGGTAGGCATGATCGCCTCGGTCCTCACCCCGCTATCTGCCGCGACCGCCTTCGTCCTGGGCGCGATCCTGGCCAGCACGGATCCGGTGGCTGTGACGGCGTTGGGGCGCCGTCTGTCGCTGCCGCCGCGCGTGCAGGCGATGGTGCAGGCCGAGAGCCTGTTCAACGACGCCACCTCCCTGGTGCTGTACAAGGTCGCGGTGGCCACGGCGGTGACCGCCAGTGCGGTGTCCATACCCTCGGCCGCCGGGCAGTTCGTCGTACTCGGCGGTGGCGGAGCCCTGATCGGCGGCGCGGTCGCCGCCGTGGTGGTGCTCGTTCGCAGGCGTACCGAGGACCCGGTACTGGAGACGGTCATCGCGCTGGTCACTCCGTACGCGTCGTACGTCCTGGCCGAGGACCTACACACCTCCGGGGTGACGGCGGTCATCGTCGCCGGGGTCATCCTCGGCAGCACCGGCCACAAACTCACCAACGCCCCCATACGGCTGCAGATCCACGCCGTCTACGACACCGTCGTCTTCCTGCTGGAGAGCGTCGTCTTCGCCGTCATCGGCCTGCAACTACCCACCCAGGTGCGTGAGCTCGCCGCCGACGAGCGCGGCTGGCCGCTGTGGGTGCCCGCCGTAGCCTTCACCGTGCTGGCGATCCGCCTGCTGTGGGTCTTCCCGCTTTCTGCCCTCATGCAGTACCGACGTGGCAAGAACCGCATCTCCTGGCGGGTTCCAGCCGTGCTCTCCTGGGCCGGGACCCGCGGGGTGATGCCCCTGGCCGCGGCGCTGTCCATACCCCTGACCACCCACACCGGTGCCCCGCTGCCGCACCGGGCACTGATCCTGACTCTGACCACCGGCACCATCGCCCTGACCCTTGTCGTCCAGGGCTTCACCCTCGCGCCCGTGGTCCGCCGATCCGGCATCGCCCTGGAGCCCCAACACACCGCTCGCGAAGAAACCCAGGCCCGTCAGCGCCTTGCCCGAGCCGCCCTGGCGGAGCTGGAACAGATCGAAACCGCCGACGCCGCCCCACAGATTGCTGTCAAACAGCTCCGTCGCCACCTCGAAGCCCGCATCCAACAAGCCGACGACGACAGCGGCACCGACAGTCACGCGGGCGACACCGCGATCCGGCCTGCCGACGCCTACCGTGCGCTACGCCGCGACCTGATCGCTGTGGAGACGGCCGAACTCCAGCGCCTGTACGACGCGAACAAGATCAGCAACACCACCCGTCGCCGCCTCCAACGCGCACTCGACCTGGAAGAAACCAGCCTCGGCAACTGACCACCCCGACAAGACGCCCGGCATCGCCGCGCGCGAGGCAGCACCGACGACCTGCCATCGCTCCGCACGACGGCGTGCGGACCTCGACTTCGCTGGTGAGGGTGAACGCGGTGGCGCGTATGCGACGGATGACAGCCGAGTTGCCGAAGCCAGGAGCCTGCAGCGGCCTGTCGTGCGGGTGTCGCACGAGTTGTCGTATGTCCGGAAAGCCACGTTCTCGTCTCGGCAATATGCCAGCAAAGCGGGACGGAACCGTCAAGGACCGCCGTGATCACCGGCGTAGCGTCCGTGTCCGTACCTGCGGAGGGAGGTCCTCCGACTTCCTGGAAGGAGCCCGTTGTGGCATTGCAGCATGCTGCCTGCCCACCAAGCTGTACCTGTGATGATCGCCTGTCGTCGGGTGCGTCGTTGCGTCCTGCTCGTATGGAGCTGCCTGAGGAGGAGATGGAGCCGGAGGCCGCCTACCGGTTGGTCCATGACGAGTTGATGCTGGACGGCAACGCACGGCTCAACCTGGCCACGTTCGCGACCAGTTGGATGGAGCCGCAGGCTCGGGCGCTGATGGACGAGTCGTTGGCGAAGAACGCTGTCGACCGCGAGGAGTACCCGCAGACTGCGGCCATGGAGGAGCGGTGCGTGCGCATGCTCGCGCGGTTGTGGAATGCGCCTTTTCCGGATGCCTGTGTCGGCTGCTCCACCACCGGCTCCAGCGAGGCCGCGATGCTCGCCGGACTGGTGCTCAAACACCGCTGGCGGGAACGGCGCCGCTCAGATGACCTTGATCCCGGTCGGCCCAACCTGGTGATGGGCGCCAACGTCCAGGTCTGCTGGAAGAAGTTCGCCCGGTACTTCGACGTGGAGCCACGACTCGTTCCACTGGAGAACGGGCGATACCACCTCACCCAGGAACTCCTCGACCAGTACTGCGACCAGAACACCATCGGTGTCATCTCTGTCCTCGGGTCCACCCTCGACGGCTCCTACGAACCGGTCGACCGGATCTGCACCGCACTCGATGTCCTCCAACAACGGACCGGCATCGACATCCCCGTCCACGTGGACGGGGCCTCCGGGGCCATGGTCGCCCCCTTCGTGGATCCTGACCTCGACTGGGACTTCCGGCTGCACCGCGTGGTGTCCATCAACGCCTCCGGCCACAAGTTCGGCCTGGTCTACCCCAGCATCGGCTGGGCGGTCTGGCGTGACGCCGAGACCGTCCCGGAAGAGCTGATCTTCCAGGTCAACTACCTCGGCGGCCACATGCCGACCCTCGGGCTGAGCTTCTCCCGTCCCGCATCCCAGGTGGTGGCCCAGTACTACAGCTTCCTGCGCTACGGCCACAGCGGGCTGCGCCGGATCCAAGAGCGCTGCCACAGCATCGCACGGGCACTGGCCGAGGAGATCGCCGCGATCGGCCCGTACCAGCTGCTCAGCGACGGATCCCAACTTCCGGTGGTCACCTTCCACCTGACGCCGGAGACGGACGGTTTCACCGTCTTCGACGTCTCCCGCACCCTGCGTGAACGGGGCTGGCAGGTCCCCGCGTACACCCTTCCACACAACCGTACCGACCTGGCCGTCCTGCGCGTGGTGGTCCGGCACGGATTCAGCGGCGAGCTGGCCCAACTCTTCCTGGACGACCTGCGCCGCGTCACGGACCAACTGACCAACCAGTACGGCTCCCGCGTCATACTGCGGGCAGCGGGCCAGAAGCCAGCGCCGTTGCCCTCGATGATCGGCGGCGGCAAAGCCATCGCTGGCTGAACGGCGTGGCGGCCAGCCGTCGGCCGACTCCCTTCGATACCCTGCGGGCCCCGCAGGCCCCGATCTCGCCTGCTTCCCGCCCCGGGACGTCGAGAACGCTGAGTTGGGGTCGGCCGATGACACACACGTGGCGCAGACATCACCGCCGCGCATCCCGCAGGCGAGAAGCGGTCGAAGCCGAAGGGCGGGCGACGCCACGGACAGGCGTCCGTGATACCGATGCGTCCCGTCTACCGGGACCAAGCGCCCGGCTCTTGGCTGGGGTTCGGCTGTTCGTGCTGTCCGTCGTCTTGCTGGCTGTGGTCGGCGTGTTGGGCCGGGTGTTCGGCTGGCTGTTACTCACGACGACGCTGGGCCCCACGGCGTACCTCCTACTGGCGCACCCGGACAGTGAGGCCGCGCAGGTGCGGAACGCGGTCTTGGGGCACACGGCCGCGACGATCTGGGGGCTGGCCTGCCTCGCCGTGTTCGGCTTGTGGAGCAATCCATCTGTCGTCGAACAGCATGGCGATTCCCTACAGCAGATCGGCGCCCAGGCCCTCGCCGTCGGCTTGACGCTGCTGGCGCTCCTGGTGCTCAACGCGGACCACCCGCCAGCCGCCGCTACCGCGCTGCTCATCACCTCGGGGATCACCCGGCCGGGACCACCGCTGTACGGCATGCTCGTCGGCCTCGCCATCGTGATCACCGCGGCGGCTCTGCTCGCCAAGATTCCATGGCTGCGCCAGCGCACCCGCCAGACCGTCGAGGACCAGAGCAGGTGATAGGCCCTCCGCTCTGTTCACCTTTGCCGCCCTCCACGCCGCGGGCGACACGACGACTGCGTGGCGTGGCGGTCAGGCCGTGCCCGGCACCGGCTTGAGCTTGTGTTGCAGTAGCCAGCTGACTGTTTGCAGTGTGTCCGGCACGGTCCATGAACTGTCCCGGGGGCGCTTGGAGGTTGCGCAGGCCGTCCGCGTCCCGAAATTTGTGCATGGCCGGGGGCAGTGTGGTGCCGGGAGCCACGTGCGCCGCACCGTTGAGGACGAAACGCTCGTCACCGTGGCCGTCGACGAAGAAGATCTCGTCCGCGTGGTTGAGGTCATACGTCAGGGGCTGCCCCGTGCGCCAGTTCTTCGCGGGCGGGGAACCCTCGGGCGCTTTCTGGTACCAGACGCCGAGGTACTTCCAGAGCTTGGCGATGTCGGCAGGTGTGCCGGTCAGCGCCTGCCAGTTGATGGGCGTCGGCGCGTACTGCCGTCGGTAGGCCGCGAGTTGTGCCGGGGTGTCGCGTTCCGGGTCGATGGTGATGGTCAGGAACTCGACCTTGGAGTCCTCGTGGTCCTGGTCCACTGCGTGCGCGGTGGCCACCAGGTTCGCGGTGTCGAGTGGGCAGGTCTCCTGGCCCTCATTGGTGGTCTCCCGCAAACCACGTCCCGCAAGTCAACATTTGACCTCCACGTCGAGGGGATGAACACCTCGGCCACTCCAACGCTTGGCCACGGTAATCGCCGCACCAGTGAGAGCCGCCACCGGAGCAAAACGGGCCCGCCGAGCTCGGGCCGGGAAACGGGGCGCTGACTACTGGGTGGCGCAGTAGACCAGCATGGTCGCTGCACTCGCCACTCCGGTCGCGGTGAGGATGATCAGCAGGCCGGTGATCACAAGTGCGAGTAGCCTCCCCGCTCCGACCAGCATGGCTGCGGAGGCACGTCGCGCCGGCGCAGGCTGCTCACGCACCCTCGACCGCGAGCGGCGGACGGCAGGCGCGGCGTGCGGCAGGGTGTTGTGTCGATACCGCGTGCTGGCATTGACCATGAAGTCCCTCCGCGAAGGGAGAGTTCCAGGGGCTGATCTGTGGCGTGCGATGGACGGGACGCGAAGCGTCGGCATGGGCGCCGGGCGAGTTGATGCGGTCGGTTCGCGGGAGGCGAGGTTCGCTACCGCAGACTGCTGTCAGCGCGACGATGCGTGCCGGGTAAGCCGTGCGACCTGGCCAGGAAGAGGCTCCGCTCCGTGGCACCTTTGCATTACGCCAAATGATGTCGCGGCCGAGGACGCGGGGTGAGTTATCACCGTCCAGCGATACCGGTTCAACGCCGTGAGGTGCGGGAACACGCTGCCTCTACCGCTCAGTTCCGCATGCTTCGCCGGGCTTGGTTGCGTGGGCTTTGCTGTGGCAGGCGACCGCCGCGCCGCAGTGTTGCCTGGGCGTAGTCGTCGGCTTCGGCATCCGTAGCGAACACGCGCCCTGCGGCTTGGAGTTCGTTCAGCACGCCGAGGGCTTTCATGAGCTCGCGATGGGGGTCGCGAACGCCGCAGATGAGAACCAGGGCACCGCGATCGGCCAGCGAAGAGGCGGCGTCCCGCAGCTTGATGATGCCGGTGGCGTCGACGTCTGTTACGCGCGCCATGCGCAGGGTGACGATTAGCGCCCGGGAGTCAGCAAGGGGACGCAGCAGCCGCTCCGCCGTGGCGAACAACAGTGGTCCGTCGATGGTGTACACCGCGATGGGGCCATGGGTTGGTCCCCCGCGTGTTTCCATGCCGGGTGCGCACAAGGACGCGGACTCCACACGAGCGGAGCGGACCATGGTGCGCACCGCCAGGGAGGCGGCCACGGCAACTCCCATGGCGACCGCTGTGACCAGGCCGAAGACGAGGGTGGCCACGGCGGTGATCGCGGCAACCGCCGCTTGGCCGCGGTCTGCGCGGGCCAGGGCACGCAGGGTTCGGACATCGACCAGCCGCACCGCTGTGGCGATCAGCACTCCAGACAACGCCGAGAGCGGGACCATCGCCATGAGCGGAGCGACGACGAAGGCGAACAACGCCAACGTCACGGCATGCGCGAGGGCGGCCAGACGAGAGGACGCCCCGGCCCCGACGTTGCTGGCTGTCCTCACCACAGTTCCGGCAGCAGCCAGCCCACCGAACAGCGGCGCGACCAGGTTGGCCACGCCTTGTCCGAACAACTCCCGATCGCCGTCGTGCGGTTCAGCACCTCTTACGGCATCCGCGGTCGCAGCCGTGATCAGGCCCTCCGAGACCACCACCGCCGTAACCGCCACCGCCGACGGCAACAGGCTCGGCACTGCCGATAAGGCCAGGAAGTCCAAGCTCAGGTGGGGCGGATCCGCCCGCACCGAGCCAATGCGCGGCACCTGAAGACGCACTAGCCTCGCTCTTTCGCTTCACGTGGGATGTCGGTGTTGTCCGTCAACTTGTGGGCGTTCGGGCCGGTGTCGTGGTCTGGGCCTGCCGAAGGCCCGACGCGGTGGCCGGGGTCTCCGAAGTCCTT